>CAMQZX010000027.1 GCA_947039785.1 uncultured Lachnospiraceae bacterium
ATTCCATATTTTCATATTGTACTAATTTAATCCAGTTTTTAACCAGAGTTTACTCAACTCTGCGATTCATCTCTGTGCTCCTCCAGATAACTCTGGATAAATTCCACATAGGCACATGGCAACTTTTCCAAATCCTCGCCTTTTCGTTTCAGATATCCAAATAATGCCTGATTATTTTTACGTTCCAATGGGATTCCACTCTCCACTGCCTGATATGGCTCTTTGGTCAGGTAATTACCGCTGATGTTAGCAAGACGACTTTCCGTCAGCATACGTTCCATCACATAATCGCTGTTTGTCACCACCGCCACATCCATATCTGTCAACACATTACCCTCATCATCTTTGATCGTCCAGTAATGATTTTCCGTAAACTCATCCTGATAATTCTGGATAAAGCGCAGCTTACTCAGTTCATCCCTGCTGATTTTCTTTTCCTGATAATAGGGATGCTTCTCTCCGAGATACAGCATCACATCAATACTCTTCAAAGTCACAAACTCCAGGTTATGTTTCGTAAGCTCATATTGAAAGGCTGCCTGCTGGCTTCCCATCACGTAGACAAATCCAAGATCATCTTTATAATCCCGCACCCGGCGCATAATATTCCGCACGCTGTCTGTGCAGATCTGACAATGAATGTTTTCCTCATAATGCAAATTGTAAAACTCCACAAAACGATTGGCAAACCAGGAACTTGGATTGCAGGAAACATTCAACCATTCCACATCTCCTGTCTTGGAAAGATCTTTTAAGATACCCACCTCCTCTATAATATGGCAGGCATATTTGTATACATGTTTTCCTTTTGGAGTCAGGCTGATCCCCTTAGACTTGCGGACAAAAAGCTGCGCTCCCACCGTCTTTTCCAAAGCCTTGATAGACTTACTCACATTAGACTGGGTGGTATATAATATCTTAGCCGCCTCACTGAAGGAACCTACATCTGTACACACAATAAAATATTGCAATTGTTTTAAATCTATCATACAAATCTCCTCTCCACCTATATAAAGATGTTGGGGTCAAAAAGTATTTTGACCCCAACATGTGCCTTACAGAAAGTAAATCTTCAAATCATATATGCTGTTTATCCTCTTCTGTCCCTTACCGCTTCCAGGCTATAAGCTTCTGTAATCGATTTGAGGGCTGTAAAATCTGCTTTGGGAGTAAATCCTTTCATAATACTGCTCAGATCCTCATGATCATAGGCATTCTCATAGATGCCTGTTGCCAATCCATACATGATTCGATAACTTTCGCCATCTGATGCTGTCCAAAAGCCCTGTTCAAGCTGGAACGCCTTTCCATGGTCCCTGAAATCTTCTCCGTAACCGCTGATGGCATTATACATAGCTGCGAAGGAAGGTCCCACAATGGATGGATATTTACCGGTTACATACTGAAGATTTCCTCTGTTTACTGCATCCAGGTTCGCCTCGGTAAAACAGTCGATCACTCCCACTTCCATGTCGCTGTTCTGCTGCTTTTTGACATCTGCGATTTCCTCATAAAAGTCTGTGAGAGGCAGCACGCTTAAAATTGTCCGGTAGCTTCCTTCTTCCAAAAGCTTTGCCGCTTTGTCATGTACTTCTTCTTTACGGATATATCCCGGGCAGACTACAATGCTGACTCCATTTTCCTCCACTTGTATCACTTCATTGGAAGTTGCCATTTTCTTTACTTCTGTGCCATAAGTAAGTCCATAATCTTCTGCCAGCTTATCCAAAATAGCCTCGGTGCGGTACTGGTGCATCACATTTCCATCTGCTCCACCTCCGCTGATGATCAGATAATGATTTTTCTTTTCCTGATCCTTCACTGCAAAATAGTCCGCCATCTCACTTCCCGCTTCCCGCTCGATTTTTTCATTGGGACCGATGACTCCCAAAAAGCACGGATTGTCCTCCACCTGCTCAAATGCCTCCTGAGATACTGTTCCGGAACCCATCACATAATACATTTCAGCATCTTCGCAAGCCTTAACCGTGCCAGCAAGGTCATAGGAGACAAAGGAAATAATTCCCTTAACGCCCTCATTCTGAGCGACTTTTACAAAATCCAGCTCATCCTGTGCTGATGCGATATCATTGGAATACAAAAAATCCACCTCAAAGCACTTTGCCACATAGTCCTCAAAATATTTCCGAAAAGCAATGACCTCCTGATCCTCATTGTTGTACACAGCTACTCCGATTTTCATCTTTTCCATGCCATTTGTCTGCTTTTGTTCCGTCTTTTCTTTGCAGCCTGTGCTGCACAGCGTGATTCCCAGTATGGCCATGCACATCACAAACAGCCGCAGCAATCTTGTCCTTCTTCTCATAACCATTCCTCCCAAATTGATGTTTTTCTACGTTTCTTTCTCTATCCGTAATTATATAAAAAAACTCAATTTCCAGGTATTACCAGTTTGACATAGATTGCACATAACCGTTTGTTATAGATTACACATATGATATTTTACATGATATTTTTTCTCATTTACTCACAATTTCTATGACCGTTCTATAACCCATTCCAGAAATCTACGAGCCTCCTGACCCAAGTCTTCTTCTTTGCGCTTTACATAGCCAAAGGACACACCACCGGCTCCCTCAATGGGGATTCCCCGAATGTGTTCATCCTGGATACACTCACTTTCCAGAAACATACTGACCATAGCAAATTCTGTCTTTGTCAGAAGCTGCATCGTCACATGGTCGCTGTTGGTGAGAAGGGCATTTTCCATACGTTTTCTGATTCTGCCGTCCTTGGATAAATTGTCCAACTTGGCATCAATGCCATATACATCCTCATCCGTTCGGATAAAATTCAGATTTGCCAGCATCTCACCGGTAATTTTGTCCTCCTGAAAATAAGGATTCTTCGGTCCTATGTATACAACCAGCTTTCCCTTTCTAATTTCATGATATTCCAGCCTTTTCCGATCCAACAGGTATTGAAAGGACGGCATCTGTCTATCCTGCATATAGAGAAAGCCCAAATCAGATCCTCGTTCCTCCACCCTGGTAATTACCTCCGTGATTCCTCCTTCCCGGAAGGAATATTTATTCGGGGAATCGGAGTGAGAATTGTAATAATCGGCAAAAACAGTTGCCAGATGATTGCTGGGTGTAAAGACCACATTAATCTGATTGTAATCATTTTCGTTAATAATCGTCTGTAGATATTCTGCTTTCTGTATAATGGATTTGGCATATTGGTAGACACGCTCTCCCTCTGGAGTTGGAATGATCCCTCTTCCTTTTCTGGCAAAAAGCGTTACACCCAACTGACTTTCCATAATTCGAATCACTTTGCTGACGTTGGGCTGTGTAGTATATAATATTTCAGCCGCTTTACTGATGCTCCCTGTCTCCACACAGGTTAAAAAGAAATACAGCTGCTTCATCTCAATCATGGCGCTACCCCCTAATCTGTTCTCTTCTATCTATAATACGTCCCTCCCGTAAAATTTTCAAACACTCTCCGACAGAATCCGCCAAAATCCCTCTGATATGAGTCAACACTCTACAAACTGTAGGAAGTAAATGAAGTCTCAAACATACCAATACCCCACAGAATCCTTACTTAACTGCGGGGCATTTGCCTGTCATTCTTATTTTATCGCCTTAATCATAAACAACGGTGTGGGATTGTAAAATTCATCTATTTCTCTGTATACCCTTTTGCTGACTCCAAAATCCAGTTCCATCTTCTCAAATCCAATCTCCGAGAGAACCTCCACATCCCAGGCAGGACGGACACGATAGCTGATTTCCAACTGGCTTTTAATCTGATTGCACTCCTGGCGAAGGCTATCTGCAATCGCTTTATGTGCATGGAAATCCGGTAATTCTTCTTCATCCCTGGCAAAGTCTTCCTTCCCGTAATTTCCATCGAAATTCAAAAGAACACCATTCTTCTTCAAAACACGATGCCAGTCCTGATATGCTTTCTTCGGTTCTGGCAGAGTCCATGTAAGATTTCTGGTGATAATCATGTCAAATGTCTCATCGCCAAAGAGCAGATTCTCTGCATCCATCACCCGGAAATCAGCACTGCTGCCCAGCTTCTTTCCGATGATATTGGCTTCTTCAATCATAGATGGTGTCAGGTCAATTCCTGTCACCTTATGCCTCAGATCACTCAGAAGAAAGGCAAAAAATCCAGTTCCTGTTCCAATGTCCAAAATCCGCAGGCACTCTCCTTCAGGGAGATGTCCTTCAATCTCATTCATCCACAGCTTGGACATATAGCTGTTTAACTCCTTCACTCGAAGGCCGGCAAAATCGTGGCTTCTCTTACTCCAGTAATTTTTAATCTGCTCCTTTTTGTCTCTATATACTAATGTCTGTTGGGCATGTTTGGCTGTTGCCTGATTCATTCTGATAACCTCCATCACTGCAATGTGCTAATATATTATCATTAGCAACTGCGCAGCCACAAGCCCCCTGGGGGGATATTTTTTATAATTTTCCTCACTCTGAATAAAAAACATCTTCAAAATATTTTGCCAGATGCTTTCTCTGGGAAGGGTGATTGATGGGCAGGGATTCAAAGAGACGCCTTGCATATTTTCCTCAACCAGCCCGAGAATCTCACCTGCCCGAAGCTCCAAATTGATATCATGGAGAACTCTCTCGCTTCCATATAATTTATAAACCTTATCTGCTCTTAACATGATCCATCTCCCCTTTGAAACTGGCCTCAATCAATGATCTGGTATACTCTTCCCTGGGATGGTCAAAAATTTCAAACACATCGCCTCGTTCCACCACTGCACATTCATGAAGTACCACCACCTCATCTGCCAATTCCGCCAACACTCCAAAATCATGGGTAACCACCAGAATGGTGATATGAAGCTGATGATGAATAGCTCGAAATTCTCTCATGATTTCCTTTTGAATGCTGACATCCAGGGCAGTTGTAGGTTCATCGGCTATGATCAGAGAAGGGGCCACCAAAATGGCGCAGGCAATCATCAGACGCTGGAGCATACCGCCGGAAAGCTCAAAGGGATACTTACGAAGCACCTTTTCCGGTTTCTGAAAACGCAGGCGAGTCATGATTTCGGCCATCCTCTTATCAAACTCGTCCCGTTCAATAGCGCCATAGCCTTTTGCCATCTGATAAAGCTGTCTTCCCACGCGGACAGAATTATTAAATGAATTGATGGGATCCTGATAGATGGAATTCCACATTTTCATTTCTTTCACACATAAATGCCGAAAATAGCTCAAAAGACCCCAATGCAACATTGAGGTCTTTTCTGGGTAAAAGGTAAAATCGAACAAGTATGAACTTCACATGTCCAAGTAACTCGACACCCATAGCATAGCATTCTGTTAATGAATTCACAAGCTCCCCTGGGGGATATTTTTTATGAAAATCCCCAACCAACCAAAGACTGTATCTTCTTTCAAAATAGCAACAAATCCTGACGGAAAGAATTTTATTTTTATTCACGAAGAATTCCAAAATAATTTCTTACTGCTTAACGAAAAAAGGTCCCTGTGAGCGGCAGGACCTTTTTTCGTTACTGTTCACGCACCACTGTCCCACAGGGTGTTTGGGGGCCGATGACACCAAACTCCCGAGACATGCAGCGTGAAATGATGCAATATGCATTATTTCTGTGTATCGCGCAGTGTGTTACTGTAAACAATAACCTTTTTTCATCTATCAGATTGTACAATGAAGTCAGCGGAGGGTTTCATTGCTTTTACGGAGTGAGTGAATTCCTTTCTGATAGGAGTTATGACATGCCTATATATTATCAGCCCGTTAACAGTTTCACAAGCTCCCTGGGGGGATAAAAATTTTATTATTTTAGTAAATTAAAAAAGCCCCAAAAATCTGGACTTTTTCCAAAAATCCAAAGCTTTTTGGGGCTTTGCTATGCCCATCCGGGGGATATTTTTATAAACCAGCGTACTGGCCACTTGTAATTTATGTTAAACAGTGCTGCCTATTTAGCCGTCTGCTGCATTGTTGGTTTCCGTTTCGGTCAGTGCTAAATGTGTGCCACTGGTACACAGCATCAATCACCGTAGCATCCCTATGGTCTCCTCAGACTATAATCCGGTTTTTTCCGCTATAAATTTTCTCGCCTTTATGGCATATTCCAGAGGATTTGCTTTTGCAGGGTCTTGCTCCGCTTCTACCAGCATGTAACCTTCGTAACGATAATCTGACAGCACCTGAAAAACAGATTCAAAATCTATACATCCATCTCCCGGTACCGTGAAAGTTCCCATCCTCACTCCATCCAGAAAGCTCAGTCCCTCCTCTTTTACCTGGTCTACAACCTCCTGGCGGATATCCTTTAAATGTACATGCTTAATTCTTCCAATGTACTTTTTCGCCATCCCGGCAGGGTCTGCTCCGCAGTATTGAAAATGCCCAGTATCAAACAGCAGGCTTACATATTCCGGGTCTGTGTTTTCCATCATGCATTCCACTTCCTCCGGATCCTGCACCACTGTTCCCATATGATGATGAAAAGTCAGAGAAATCCCATACTCTTCCCTGGAAATTTTTCCAAGTCGATTCATACCGTCACAGAAGATCTTCCATTCTTCATCATTCATCACATACTTTCTTCCAAATACAGGAATATCCTGCTGTCCCTGAACACTGTAGCTTTGTTCAGAAACTCCTATGATTTTTGCTCCCATGACTTTTAAAAATTCCAGCTGGCTGCGAAACTCTGCTTCCACCGCTTCAAAGGGTTTGGTGAGCAGGAAGGAGGAGAACCACTGATTGCAGATTTCCATTCCCCGCAGCTCCAGAGCCTTCCGCAGCTCCTTTGGATCTTTGGGATATTTGTTCCCCACCTCAGATCCGGTAAATCCTGCCAATGCCATCTCACTGATGCACTGCTCGAAGGTATTTTCTTTGCCCAAATCCGGCAGATCATCATTGGTCCACGCAATCGGCGCAATTCCCAATTTTACTTTATTTTTAACAAACATAGTCCTTTCCTCTTACTCCTTTTACCGATTTATTCTGCAATGACCTCCCGTTTTTCCAAATCCTTCATAATTCCCGGAAGCTCCTTATCCAGCTGATACACAAGCAGCAACACAATGGCAGCTACCCAAATGATCACCGGACCAAATATATAGATTTTCTCAATGGCGGCAATGGCTGACTGAGGCTGAACCACATCTGCTGCTGTGGAACTGATATATCCACTGGAAGTCATCAGTCCTGTGATGAGAGCGCTGGTAATACCCGTTCCCACTTTAAATCCGAGACTTCCTCCTCCAAAGATCAAACTCTCCTGACGGAATCCGTTTTTCCATGCACCATACTCTACCACATCACCAATCATTCCGAAAATCGTGGCATTTAACTGTGACACACCCACAGAACGAATCAGAGTAACCACAAACATCCATTGGAAATTGTGAGGATTCATCAGAATGAGCAGATGAGAACCCACCGCCAGAATCGAACCTGCCAATGTGATGTTTCTCTTTCCCCATTTTCTGATAAAGTTGGGTGCTATCATCGCCCCCAGTATCAAAATAATGGTCTCCAAAAAGTACAGTACACTGTACATCCAGGAATCATTCTGGAAAATATATTTACAATAATAGGGAAGATCCGTTCCAATAATTGTCATGTGGATTACCTGTATAGACCAGAGTCCCAGCACACACCAAAAATATTTATTGGTCACCAACGCCTTTAAATTTACACCCACACTTCTTTTCTGCGTTTCTTTTTTAGTGTCTTCTTTTACTGTTTCCTCACACCGCAGGAAACAGAACAGCAAAAGTGCCAATGCAATTACCACCCAGATGCACATAGTCTTTACCCATGCTGCCTGGTCATTTCCGAACAATTTTACGATGGGCATGGTAAATGTTACGGAGATAATTCTTCCCACCGGAGAAAGTATCATACGGAAGATGGAAAGCATATCCTGCTCATAAGAATCTCTTGTCATCATGGTGGAAAGAGAACCATATGGCACGTTAATCGCTGTATACACAACCGTGGTAGTCAGATTGTAGGTAATAAAAATGTACAATCCCTGGAGAAATTCTGTGGTGTGGGGCACTGTGAACATCAATATGGCAGAAACGCCATAGGGAAATGCCATCCACAGAAGCCATGGCCTGGATTTTCCCCACTTAGACTTGGTTCTATCCACAATAAATCCCATGATCAGGTCTGAGGAACCATCGAACACCCGGGAGACAAGCATCACCATACCTACCGTGATTGCAGATATTCCCGCATAATCTGTATAAAAAAGTGTCAGAAGTGTGGATATCATTCCATAGACGATGTTACATGCACTGTCTCCGCATCCGTATGCAATTCTCGTACCCACTGAAATTTTATTTGACGTTACCTTTTCTTTCATCCTGTGCCCCCTTTGTTAACACGCTTCCATGATTGCTTCTACAGCTGTTTTTGTATCATGCAGCGGAAATAATTCGTATCCTACATAACCTGTATAGCCACACTCCTCCAAATGTCTGATCACTTTCCTGTAATTAATCTCTCCTGTTCCCGGCTCGTGACGGCCCGGTGCATCGGCTATATGAATATGGCCGAATTGGCCGCCATAGTTACTGATGGTATCGCAGATACATCCCTCATTGAGCTGCATATGATATACATCATACAGAAGCTTTAATCTGGATGAGTTAATCAGGCGGCAGATTTCTGCTCCCATCTGTGTATATTTCAGGAAATTGCCCACATGGTCTGTAGTAATATTCAAGGCTTCCAGATTCAGGTTGATTTCTTCCTTCTCTGCCATCTTCGCACAGGCAAGCAGAGTATCATACATAGAGCAAAGCTTTACAGTATCTGACAAAGAATCATAATGATTTACCACAATACCGCCCTCTCCCAATGCATTGGAATGGATTGTTACACTTGCTGCACCCACCCTTTTGGCCGCCTCCATAGATCTGGCAAGATCTTCCAAATATCTCTCCTTATGATTCGGATCTACCAGAGAATAATCCGCATCTCCGTTAAAGCCGCTGATTGCAATTCCTGCCTCTTGGGCAGCCTGTCTCGTCTCATCCAGATCACGGATTCTCCAGTCCCAGAACTCCACCGCTGCAAAGCCATCGTTTTTGGCTGCCAGAAACCGGTCTTTCCATTCCAGTTCTGTATATAATGTATCAATACATGCACATTTTCTCAAGCTCATCTTATTCTACCTCCGAAATTTTTACTGGTCTTCCTTCTTTTGCAGATTTGGTAGCTGCTGCAGCCATCAATACAGGGTACAATCCATCCATTCCGGTAACCGGAGTCTCTTTATCATTTAACACTGCATCGGCAAAAGCCTGCATCTCAGAAACAAACGCTCCTGTGTAACGGTCCCACATAACAGAGTAGGTATTCGCGCTGCTTGTGCACTGACCATCGGAAACCACCACGGTGTTAGGAATATCGTTTTCATTACGTACACATCCTTTGGAACCAAAGACTTCTACTCTCTGATCATATCCATAGACAGCTTTCCGGCTGTTGTCAATAATTCCGATGGCTCCGTTCTCAAACTTCAAGGTTACCACGGCAGTATCTACATCGCCGACCTCACCAATTTCAGGGTCAATCAGAACAGCGCCCACAGCGTTTACCTCTGTTACCTCGGAACCTGCCAGAAAACGCGCCATATCAAAATCGTGAATCATCATATCATAAAAGATACCGCCGGAAACCTTCACATAGTCGATGCATGGCGGTTCCGGATCTCTGGAACTGATCTTAATCATATGAACATCTCCCACTCTTTTGGAACGAACCACATCATAGACGCCTCTGTGGTTGTGATCAAATCTGCGGCAAAATCCAATCTGCAATTTCACCCCTGCTTCTTTTGCTGTGTCAATTGCCTCGTGGACCTTCTTCAGATCATAATCCACAGGTTTCTCGCAGAAAATATGCTTTCCAGCTTTTGCAGCCTCAATAATATATTTGGAATGGGTGTCAGTGGAAGAACAGATGATTACTGCTTCAATCTCTTTGTCATTGAAAATATCTTCTGCACTCTTTGTTACATTTGCAACACCACATTTCTTCACAAAGGCTTCTGCCGTCTCATTCATAAATGGGTCTGCCACTGTTTTAATCTCCAGTTCCGGCACGTACATAGAAATATTTTTAATATGTACCTTTCCAATTCTCCCTGCTCCAATAACTCCTACTTTCATTTTGTTTTCCTCACTTTCTTTTTTGTTTCAATTGCCTGGAAGTTTTTATTTCTTGTTACTTTTTGTGCTTTTGTTTCATTTATTGTGCTTTTTGTAACTTTATTATATTCCTTGATTCAAATTGCGTCAAGATATTTTTTGCATTTTGTTACATTTGCACACGTTTTTCATAAGAAATATGGCATTTTGACGGTTTTTCTTTTATCCCTATGATTTTTTCTTTGTTTTTTTATTTGTGCAAATATATCACAAGTTTCATTTGCACAGCATTTTTTTCTATGATATAATGCTCAAAGAAGGTACTATATTTAGAAAGAAGTGATTACCATCAAAAACAGACCTACAATCCAAATGGTTGCAGATAGAGCTGGTGTATCCAGAGGAACCGTTGATCGTGTATTAAACAACAGAACCCATGTCAGTCCCGAAGTTCGGGCACGGGTCATGGAGGCGCTTCAGGAAACGGGATATTTACCCGCACATCAATTTCACCAGAATAATCTTCAAAGCAGCGGCAGCACCCCGATCAAGCTTGGGGTACTGCTCCCCAACTGGACAGGACATTTCCGTTCCGAAATCCTCCGTGGCATTGAAGCTGCCCGCACAGAATTCGAAGACTTTCAGGTGGAGATTCTCACTGAAGAATGCCAGACGGATATTCCCCAGGAGGTTTTGGAGTTGATCGACCATCTTTTATCCCAGGGCATTCAAGGGCTCTCTTTATGTACCCCTGATGCTCCCACCATCAACGCGAAAATCAACGAACTGCAACAGAAAAAAATTCCTGTTGTCACCTTTAACTCCGACCTCCCGGACAGCGGCAGGCTGACCTTTATCGGTCAAAATTACCATAAAAGCGGACGCATCGCCGCCGAATTGATCAGCAAATGCATCCCTCGCAGAGGAAGGATTCTGGCAGCTGTGGGAAATCTGGAATTTAACGGGCATAAACAACGTTTAAGAGGCTTCCAGGAACGAATGGGGGAATTAAATTTCGACAATTCCCAGATTCATGTGATCGAAACCTTTAACGACTATCAGATTACTTACCGCAAGATTCTGGAATATCTTCAGAATAATCCGGAAACTCATGCCATTTACATGGCAAACCGCAGCGTGGCAGGATGTACAGAGGCGGTGAAAACAATTGGGAAAAAGGGTGAGATCAGAATCATATGTCACGATGTGGCAGAAAGCACCAAGCTTCTTCTGGAAGATGGAAGCGTTGACTTTACCATCACCCAGGATATTTTTCAGCAAGGATATCAGCCGTTGGTATTTTTGAGAGAATTTTTACAAAAAGGAAAAACACCTGCCCCCGCAGGTGTCAGCACCGGAATCTCTATTATCTGCTCTCAAAATATGGATAACTATTAAACACGTTTCCGGAAATCCCGATAAACCTATATTGCAAAATGCGCAGTTATAAGTGTAAAAACACTGGATAACTGCGCATTTTTCATTATTTTGCTCCTGGAATGCTTATTGCTTTCACTGATTCATCGGACATCTGCATTTCTTCTTTTTCTATTTTCTGTGCTTTACTCTAAATCTGCATGTCTTGTGAACATGGTTTCTGATGTTTGATTCATCCTCTCCATCAGTTCCATGATAATTCCATCATAAGTGAGGAAGGTAATCTGCTCAAAAGCAGAACCCATAGGCTGAATCGAAATAATGTTCATTCCGGCATTTTTCAACTTGGGGGATACTCCCGGAAGCACCACTACCGCGTCTGCCATCCGGGCAATGGAAGACGCTGCATCCATGGTAATCAAGGCAATTTTCATGCCGTTTTTCTTCGCCTTACGGGCCATGGCAACTAGACTTTCCGTCTCACCGGATCCGGATCCAATGATGAGCAGATCTCCCGGATGAGTATGAGGATTGGTAATTTCCCCCACCAGACTTACGGACAATCCCAAGTGCATCAGGCGATTGGTGAAAGCCTGGATGGCTATACCGCTTCTTCCGGCTCCTGCCGTAAAAATGTGACTTGCCTGCAAAATCACATTGACCAGATTATCCAATTGTTCTTCTTTGATGTACTGGAGATTGTTGGTAAGCTCCTGCAGAATATTCGCTGTATATTCCTTTACACTCATGTCTGATTCCTCCTGATTCTAATTTTCTTTCTTAATATGCCTAATCAATTCCTCGGTAGCAGCCACCGGGTCCCTGGCATGGGCAATTCCGCCTCCCACAATGATAATCTCTGGCTGATATTTCATATATTCATCAATGGTTTGGCTGTTAATCCCGCCTGCAACCGCCAGTGCCGTATGCTTTACGCAGGAACGCATCTCTTTTAGATCATCTAAGGGTGTTCTTCCTGCGGCCTGCTGGTCCACACCAGTATGTACGGCAATCACATCTACTCCCAGCTCTTCCAGCTTTGCAATTCTTGCCTTCAGATCGTTCACACAGATCATATCCACCATTACTTTCTTTCCTTCTTCTCTCGCAGCTTTTACCACATCAGCAATGGTAAGGTCATCCGTCACTGCCAGTACAGTCACATAATCTGCACCTGCCGCATAGGCAATCCTGGCTTCGTATCCGCCTGCATCCATGATTTTACCGTCGCACAGAACTTCCACAGAAGGGAAGTCCTTCTTAATCCTTCGCACCGCTTCCATTCCATATTCCATCATAAAGGGAGTTCCTATCTCCACAATATTTACAATGTTATGAACTTTCTCAAGAAGCTTGCACGCCTCTTCCAACGCAATATCATCCAATGCAACCTGTAATTTTGTACTCATCTTTCTCTCCTCATTTTAACATAGTCTACCCAACCAAGCAGACATTCGAAATCCGCTTCACTACTTCTCCATAATGTCTGATTTTCACCAAATTTGCAATACTTTATTTTATTTTTTATTTCAAAAGAAATAGAACCTGTCAAAGACCGTTCAAATTCTTTGACAAGTTCTATTTCTTTTACAATCATAGCTATCAAAAAGTTTTATAATGCAATTCCTTCCAAAGCTCTCTCAAGCACCTTCTGCTGTCTTGACGTCCATTCTGGCTCCTCATAATTTTCCAGACGTTTCTGGACTCTCTGCCTTGCCTTTTCTTCCACTGAGGTCTTGCCGCCTCGCTCCCAGTCTCCGTAGCTGTCCAGATTGTAAAGCTCTGGATAGTAAATCTCTGTCCGGTAAAGGTCTATGGTTTCTTCCTCTGCCAGATAATTTCCTCCGGGACCTACCTCCTCTATGGATTCCAGACTCATCTCCTCTTCCGACATCAAGTCGATAGCTTCCGCTGCCTTTCTGGCTGCCATCACTTCCTCATCCAATACATACTTCTCAAAACTGAAGATATTCAGGCCATCCATCTCCCCAAACGCATGGAAAATGAAATCTACTTTATTGTCAAGATTGCTCATAAGAGACATTGCAGTTTCTGCCCCATTCTGAAAATCCAGTTCCTTCGCCACTGACAGTGAACCACTGCTTCGGAACGGAATTTTATAGTAGTCTGCCATAGCTTTGGCATACTGCATAATGAGCGCTTCCTCACATCCCCAGGATACTGGCATAGCCTTTCGCATATTGGACACATAGCTGGTATTTCCATATACCACTGGTACGCCGGGGTTAATAATCTGAGTCATAATAATACCTGCCAGAACTTCCGCATTGTTCTGTATAATCGTGCCACCCATCGTAATGGGGCTTGTCATACCTGGAATAGAACAGCAGGCAATTACTACCGGAAGGTTACGTCTTGAATATTCCAGCTGAGCCTCAATGTCATCCTTTGCATAACGCAGGGGAGAAATCACATTTCCCACGCCTATCGTATAATATCCCTCGTCAGTATCATAGAAATCTCTTGCCAGATCAATGGTTTCTGCAGCGTCCTTCCTTGCAATGCAGGACATGATAGCCGGATGAGTCGAGTATTTTAAAGTTAACGCACTCTTAATCAAATCCGCACGGTCTTTCGGAAATTCCGGAACGTAAGTCAGAGGTGAACTGGACACATTGATCAACTTGCTGGTAGCATCCAGCTTTCGAATATTCACATAATCTTTAATGGTCGGATCATATAATTTTCCATCTCTTAAAATCTTTCTGGCGCCGGAGGCAGAACTGATCACCTGTCCCCCTTCTCCCACCTTTACTTCCTCGTAAGGAGTCTTCAGCACAAAGCTGGGAGGTACTGTGGAAATTGCCTCATCAATAGTCTTTCTGTCAAAAAACACTCTCTTGCCTTGAACTTTAATTCCTCTCGCTTTAAACTGCTCCAGCAATTCCTCATGTTCAAAATCCACTCCAACATGTTCCAGTACATATAGAGTCTTTTCATGTATTGTCTCTAGTTCCTGCTGCTTTACCTGTTTCAACAACATTTTAACCTTACCTCCTGACTTTTGGTTTTATCAATCTATCGTTGCCAGAGCCCGTCTGAACTGATATTATCGACATTTTATCACAGCACCGTCGGAAAACTGTCGGTAACTATAGGATACCCTTATATTTTTTGAAATTTATCTTATAGTCTTGACAGTACATTTTCACTTATCCTATACTAGAGTGTGTTTAAAAATTGCTTTCCGCGAGATGTATCCCACAAAGCAGGGGATGCAGATTGCGGAAATGAATGTTCAAACACACTCTAACTTTAAGTAATATGCATTAAAAATTTATGTATAAGGAGAAATTGCAAATGATTATAAAAAATGGGTTTCTTATAAATCCCCGTACCGATGAAGCGAGAAAGGCGGACATTCGAATCGAAAAGGGAATCATCCAGGAAATTGGTCTTGCAGATTCTTTTGACCTGAATGAGCAGGAAGAGGTCCTGGATATCGACGGGCTCACCATTGCTCCGGGATTGATCGATACCCATGTACATTTCCGAGATCCCGGTTTTACTCATAAAGAAACTCTTCATACTGGTTCTCTGGCAGCAGCCAAAGGCGGATTCACTTCCGTAATCTGTATGGCAAATACCGCTCCAACCGTAGATTGCCCTGCTGTGTTGGAAGATATTCTCACCCGCGCCAGAGAGGAAGACATTCACATTTACCAGACTGCAGCTGTCTCCTGTGGGTTGAAGGGTCAAAAGCTTACCGATATGGACGAGCTTTCCAAGGCTGGCGCCTGTGGATTTACCGATGACGGAATTCCTCTGGTGAATGCCGCCATGTGTTATGAGGCTATGAAAAAGGCCGCATCTTTGGATTATCCCATCAGCCTTCATGAAGAAGATCCCGCCTTTATCACCAACAACGGAATCAATCATGGAAACATTTCAGAAGCTCTGGGTATTGAAGGTTCTCCTTCTGTTGCTGAGGAGGTTTTGGTTGCAAGAGACTGTATGCTGGCTCTGAATTCCAAAGCCCATGTGGTAATCCAACACATCAGCTCCGGAAACTCCGTGGCTCTTGTCCGCAACGCCAAGGCTCTCGGTGCCAACATCCATGCAGAGGCAACCCCCCATCATTTCACCCTTACAGATGAAGCTCTGCTGATTCATGGAAGTCTGGCAAAGATGAATCCGCCTCTGAGGACAGAGAAGGACCGGGTGGAAATTATTCAGGGATTAAAGGACGGTACCATTGATCTGATTGCCACCGACCATGCCCCTCACAGTGCAGAAGAAAAATCAAAGCCTCTCACCTCTGCCCCCAGCGGCATCATTGGACTGGAGACGGCTCTCGGTCTGGGTATCATCTCTCTGGTGGAGCCAGGGCATCTGACTTTGATGGAACTTTTGGAGAAGATGACTTGCAATCCAGCTCAATTGTATCATCTTCCCGGCGGCTCCGTTGAAGTGGGCAAACCTGCGGATTTCGTGATTTTTAATCCAGAGGAAACGTGGATTCCAGAAACCTTCGCCTCTAAGTCCTGTAATTCTCCATTTAGAGGAATGGAGCTGAAAGGAAAGATTAAATATACGATCTGCAACGGAAATATCGTGTATACGGCAGATTAGAGCGCATTTGAAAATCCATCTGATTTTCCAGCACAAGAAACGCCGCTGCTTTCGCAACGGCGTCTCATTTTGCTTATCGCTTATACTCAGGATTAGTCCTGAACATATGGCATAATTGCCATATGACGAGCTCTCTTGATAGCTACAGTAAGAGCTCTCTGATGTTTTGCACAGTTTCCTGTAATACGTCTTGGAAGGATTTTTCCTCTCTCAGATACGTATCTTTTTAATTTATTAACATCCTTATAGTCGATTTCGTTGTTTTCTTTACCGCAGAATACGCAAACTTTTTTTCTTCTGCGTCCGCCTCTCTTCTTGTATGGAGAGTCTGGTCTGTTACCTTTATCGTAAGCCATTTTTCATTCCTCCTATTTTATTCATTCAAAACGGGCTTGCGCCCATCCTGGTTTTATTTGCTTTTAGTTAAATGGTAATTCCTCGTCGATTCCGTCGGGAATATTCATAAAACCATCTGCAGATGCAGCACTTGGTGTCGGTGCAGATGCCTGTGGAGCCGGTGAATATGCAGGTGCACTGGCAGCATACTGATTGCTGGCTGCTTTGCTCTCTGCGAATTCCTGTTCTTCCACTACTACTTCCGTAGTATATACCTTCTGACCTTCTCTGTTGGTGTAGCTTCCTGTCTGGATACGTCCGCTTATTACAATGCGAATCCCCTGATGGAAATACTTCTCAGCAAATTCAGCAGTACGCCCAAAAGATACACAGTTGATAAAATCAGCAGTGGCCTCTCCGTCTCTTCTGAATCTTCTGTCAACAGCCAAGGTGTATCTGGCAATTGCCAGAGCGTTCTCTCCTGCGGAATATCTCACCTCAGGATCTCTTGTCAAGCGTCCCATTAAAATTACTTTGTTCATAGCGTTACCTCATTTCTTAAATGCTCGGTGAATAATCAAAATGGTGCCTTCTAAATTCATTTAAGAAATTAAGCCTCTTTGCTAACGACTAAGTATCTTAATACGTTGTCCATGATGCGAACGTGTCTTTCCAGTTCTGCAGGACAAGTAGCATCTGCTTCAAACTGAATAAAATAGTAGAAGCCTTCATGCATTTTCTGAATTTCGTAAGCTAATCTTTTCTTACCCCATTCTTCCACTTCTGTAATAGTACCGTTATAACGAGTAATGTAGCCTTTTGCTTTCTCTAATGTAGCTTCGCGAACCTCGTCCTCAACTTTGGCACTCAGAACTAATGCTAATTCATACTTGTTCATGTGTCTTTACCTCCTTACGGTCTTTTGGCCCCCTGACGTGGCAGGGAACAAGGATACTTAAACTATATCACAAGTCGGTATTTTAACATGTTTTTCGACGGATGTAAAGACTTTCCTGCAAATATTTTGTTACTGTTCACTCCGTTCCCAGCAACACGCTGCGCGATGCACAGAAATGATGCATGTTGCATCATTTCGCGCTGCATGTCTCGGGATTTTGGTGCCATCAGCCCCAAAACACCTCGCGGGACAGTGGTGCGTGAACAGTAACAATATTTTTCCTATTTTCCCTTCTTCTGCAGCTCCTTTGTACTTTTCTCCACCTGCTTGCGGGGAATCATAATCTGGTGTCCGCATCCCACACATTTCAGACGGAAGTCCGCTCCCACCCGGAGGATTTCCCACAGATAACTGCCGCAGGGATGTTTCTTCTTCAGGCGGACGATATCCCCCAATTCATAGTTATATGTCGGCATATTGATAGCTCCTTTATTCTATTTCCATACTCTTGCTCCAGTGTACTGACTGCCTGATAACTGCACATCCAGCGCTAGCCTGTTTTGCTATCTTCCCATTAGAATCAGACAACACACCGCGCTGCACATCAATTCACTTTAATCTGAGAAAATACCTGTCCAATAGGTTCCTGAATCAGTAAATCCGCCTGTCGGTCTCTCGGGGTTGGGGCTTTGTTAATTACTACCAGGTGATCTCCCCGGAAATAGTCAATGAGACTGGCAGCCGGATACACAGCCAGAGAAGTTCCTCCAATAATTAAAACCTGGGCATTGGCAATGGCATTGACGGATTTTGTGATGGTGTCGTTGTCCAGACCTTCCTCATAGAGCACCACATCCGGCTTAATGATACCGCCGCACTCACACTTTGGCACACCCTTGCTGCCTTTCATATAAGCAAAGCCATAGGGTTTGTGGCATTTCATACAATAATTCCGGTAGACGGAGCCATGAAGCTCATAAACTTCCTTACTGCCAGCCATCTGATGTAAATTGTCAATATTCTGAGTAACCACCGCCCGCAGCTTACCAGCCTTCTCCAATTCTGCCAGCTTCAAATGAGCCGCATTTGGCTTCGCAGTATCGCAGAGCATTTTATTCTGATAAAAACGGTAAAACTCCTGAGGATTTCGCATAAAAAAGGTATGGCTCAAAATAGTCTCCGGGGGATAGTCGTACTGCTGATTGTAAAGACCATCCACACTTCGAAAATCGGGAATACCGCTTTCTGTGGATACTCCTGCCCCTCCGAAAAACACAATATTATCATATTGGTCAATCAGCTTCTGAAGCTTTTGAATACTTTCGTTCATAACTATGGCTCCTTTCCTTTTATGATGAATTCTGGTCAAATAATCAGTCTTTTAACTGCACTCCCTGAACTACAAACCGTGTGGAGGAATTGCCGGTACAGGTGGAAAGTGTCACAATGTTGTCCACCATCTCCGGCTGCACATCTTTCGTGTTCACCTCAGAATTCTTTTTCATCTGTGCCAGGTATTCTTCGTACTCCTTGTCATGCTTTTTAAATAATGTATAAGTGCTGCTGTTTACTGCTGTTGTATATGCAGAAAAAATTTCATATCGGTAATCATGCTCCGGCGTCAGAATCCAGAAGTAATGACTGTTGTCGTAGGCATTTTCCGAAACAATTTTATTCAGAACTCCAAACATGGAACCATTTTTCATATTGTGTCCGTAGATAATGGTATTGGGGTCCTTAAAATCCTTGGAATTCTCATAATCTGCAAAAATAGAACCAGCAAAATTGTAGGTTCCTTCGTATGTGGTATGCAAATATTGGTCATTGTCCTTTCCCTGAACAATCGGATAACTAATCTCAATAGCTTCCACATAAAGCCATCCAATCACATCCTCATTAATCGCTTTCAATGCATCAAAGTCCACAGAAATGGGAGGCTTTGCTTTTTCTGGAAGGATTGTCTCCTCTTCCTGCTGCTCCTTCTTTTTACTGATTGGATTTTCTGTAATCGCCATTTTTTCGATGGCCTTGTACTCGTCGGTTCCCACTTTATATTCCTGATAAATAGTAAACAGCTTGTATCCGGTAAACAAAAATACTCCCAGCGCCACAAACAGCAGCAAGGTCAGAAGGTAGTCTACAAATGTCTTCTTTTTCTTCTTTTTATTTTTTCTCATCCAGCTCTCCTTATATATTTTGTGTTAGTCTGAAAATAGTATAGCATATTTTTGCCAAAACAAAAAGAAGCCTGAAGAATCTTTCTTCAGACTTTTGATGCGGATTATGTAAATAATCCCTGCAAAAAGCAATAAAAATAGCGGGAGCAGGATTTGAACCTGCGGCCTTCGGGTTATGAGCCCGACGAGCTTCCGAACTGCTCCATCCCGCGTCACTGCTATCATTATATGCTTTTCACAGGGTTTTGTCAATGATTATGGAGAATTCGTCAACTAAAATCATTCTTCTTTTTCTTTCTTTTTCGCATTAATGATGATCCTTGTATAAGAAAATATATGATATATTCCATTCCTACAACCGCAAACGCAGGTGACACTCCGTTCACAGCAACACGCTGGGCAATTCACAAAATTCTTTGTATAATTTGGGGATAAATGGTTACCCTGTTACTATGAACAGGAGGACTTCCATATGAAATATTTAAATTGTTTTGCTTTAACTATTACGATCATAGGAGCAATTAACTGGGGACTCATCGGCTTCTTACAATTTAATCTTGTTTCCTTCCTTTTTGGAAACATGAGCTGGCTTTCCAGAATCATCTATGGCCTGGTAGGGCTTTGCGGTCTTTACATGATTAAATTCTATGGTCCTTCCTTACAGGAAGATTAAGAAAATGCCGCTGCAAGGGACAGATGTTCCATCTGCTTCTTCAGCGGCATTATTTTTCAGCCTTTTTTCCCATATCAAAGCAGATGTCTAAATCTGCCTGAGAGATGCTACTGTACCATCCTCTTGCAAAAACTCAAAATTATCCGATTCCTCCCTGTCCATTTTTTCACAAACGGCAAATTTTTATATTTCATTTATGTACAAAATGTGATACAATTTAGATACATATGAGATATTTAGATCTACTAGGAGGATGTTATGAGCAAAAAAAACTTGATTGTCGGTCAGTCGGGCGGACCTACCGCTGTAATCAACAGCAGCCTGTACGGCGTGGTTTCCGAAGCCTTGGCCCATCCAGATGAAATCGGTCACGTTTACGGTATGGTAAACGGTATCGAAGGTTTCTTAAACGGAACTACTCTGGAATTTACCGAAGCTCTGCCCGGAGACAAATTGGAACTGTTAAAGACAACACCTGGTGCTTATTTAGGTTCCTGCCGTTATAAATTGCCGGAAAGCCTGGATGACGAAGTATATCCAAAGCTGTTTCAGAAGTTTGAAGAGATGAACATCGGTTATTTCTTCTACATCGGCGGAAATGATTCCATGGATACTGTTAGCAAACTTTCCCGCTATGCACAGAAAGTAGGAAGTGATATTATTGTATTAGGTGAGCCTAAGACAGTAGATAACGATCTTGTGCTGACCGACCACACACCTGGTTTCGGAAGCGCTGCCAAATATGTGGCTACTACTGTTCGTGAAATTACCATCGACGCCAATGTATATGAGAAGAAATCTGTTACTATCATCGAGATTATGGGACGTCACGCCGGATGGCTGACTGCTGCCAGTGTTCTTGCAAGAAAATATGTGGGTGACAACCCATTACTGATATATTTACCTGAAGTTGCTTTCGACGAGGAGGAATTCCTTAAGAAAGTGAGCGCTGCATTTGAGAAAAACTGCAACGTAATCGTATGTGTATCCGAGGGTATCCATGACAAAGAGGGCACATTCATCTGTGAATATGACAGCTCTGTCGGAGTGGACAACTTTGGTCACAAAATGCTGGCCGGCTGCGGCAAGTATCTGGAGAACCTGGTACGCAACCGTCTTGGTGTAAAGGCCCGTTCTGTAGAGTTAAACGTAAGCCAGAGATGTTCTTCCACCATGATGTCTGCTACTGACCAGCAGGAAGCTGTTATGGCCGGTAAATTCGGTGTGGAAGCAGCATTAAAGGGTGTAACCGGAAAGATGATTTCTTTCGTGAGAGAGACCAGTTCACCTTACAAGCTCACCTGTGGTCTGGAAGACGTCAATGATATCTGCAACAAAGAAAAAGGTGTACCTCTTGAATGGATCACCGAAGAAGGTTCTGATATCGGGTCTGAATTTATTGAGTATGCCGCACCCCTTGTACAGGGCAATGTGGACGTACCTCTGGGAGAAGACGGACTTCCGGCATTTGCATACCGCAAATAACTTCCATAGTACTGTCAAGACGAATTTTTGCCTTTGACTTGCTGCGGAAACATGACTAGGATAAGTCGTAACACACTTATAAATAAATCTCAATTAGGAAAGGATGTTTAACTATGGCATTAGTAACAACAACCGAAATGTTTAAAAAAGCCTATGAAGGCGGCTACGCAATCGGAGCATTCAACGTAAACAACATGGAGATCGTTCAGGGTATCACTGAAGCTGCTGGCGAGTTAAAATCACCAATCATTCTTCAGGTTTCTAAAGGCGCTCGTGCTTACGCAAACCATACATATCTGGTTAAATTAGTAGAAGCTGCTCTGATCGAAAACGATATTCCGATTGCTCTTCACTTGGATCACGGCCCAGACTTCGAGACATGTAAAGCTTGTATCGATGGTGGATTCACATCTGTTATGATCGACGCTTCTCACTATGATTTTGATAAAAACATCGAGATCACAAAGCAGGTTGTAGACTACGCTCATGACAAAGGTGTAGTAGTTGAGGCTGAGCTTGGACAGTTAGCTGGTGTTGAGGACGACGTTAAAGTTGCCGCTGAAGATGCTATGTATACACAGCCGGATCAGGTAGAGGAATTCGTTAGCCGCACAGGTGTTGATTCTCTGGCAATCGCCATCGGAACAAGCCACGGTGCTTTCAAATTCAAACCAGGCCAGAAACCTCAATTACGTTTCGACATTCTGGACGAAATCACAAAACGTATCCCGAACTTCCCAATCGTTCTTCATGGAGCATCTTCCGTATCTCAGGAATACGTTAAGATCATTCAGGAAAACGGCGGAAATCTGGCAGACGCTATCGGTATTCCAGAAGATATGCTGCGTCAGGCTGCTCGTTCTGCAGTTTGCAAGATTAACATTGACTCTGACTTACGTCTGGCTTTGACAGCTGGTGTTCGTCAGGTACTGTGGAACAATCCTGCAGCATTCGATCCTCGTGAATATCTGAAAGTTGGCCGTGCTAACGTTAAAGAAATCGTTAAACACAAAATCACAGATGTTCTTGGATCTGACGGAAAGGCTTGATTTTAGTACAATATTAAATTTAGAGCTGTCGCAATTGCGGCAGCTCCTTTTTATACAGTCTTTTCTTATTTTTCAGTAACCAGCTGTAATAACCCCCTGCATTTCTGAAGAGGTCATAAAAAATCCAAAGTCATTATGTTCATCAACATTTTCTTTCGTCACTGCCAGAGCTTCTGTAAAACAACATCATCATAGCTTATCCACAATCCCTTTCAAAATCTCCACAGTTCCATCCACTCCTCTCAGGCTGCTGTTGATCACCACATCTCTGCCTTCCAGACCATTCCAGTCCCAATCAGTAAAGTATGAATAATAACCCTTGCGGATCTTATCCATCCTCTTAATCAGCTTTTTGGCCTTTCCTTCATCAATGTTGTTTAGCTGGCTGACTCTCTTGATCCTGGCTTCCATAGGAGCAGTGATATATACATGAAATGCATCCGCATTTTCCCTCAGCACCCAGTCTGCCAGCCTTCCCACAATCACACAAGACTCCTTTGCTGCGATATCCCGGATGATCTGGCTTTCCACCCGATAGAGCTGATCGTTGGTGTTATCGATAAGCCCCCCTGTCATAGAATAGGGATCAATAAGACGATCGATAATCTGTTCATCCGCACTCTGAAGAAGCCTTTCGTCCAGTCCCGATTTTTCTGCTGCCATACGAATCAGATTTCTGTCATAGAAATTTACACTCAATTCTCTGGCAAGCTTCTCTCCAATCTCTCTTCCTCCACTTCCAAAACTTCTGGCTATGGTAATTGTCAATCTTTCCTTCATATATGGTCCCTCCTTCGCCCGAAATTTATTTGATATCTTATAAGCAAACCCCTTATTTATTCTTCCATTATAGTGATTGTTTGGGATAGAGATGACAGTAGAACACCAGACTGTGGTGGCAGTGTTTGTTCTCACAGGACTCACTGAGAGACCCGAGTTGCAGGTTCCCCTCTTCCTGGTTTTCTTCACCATCTACCTCATCACCATGGTGGGAAATCTTGGGCTCATTGCTCTCATCTGGAAGGACCCTCACCTCCACACTCCCATGTACTTATTTCTGGGAAGCTTAGCTTTTGCAGACGCCTGTGCTTCATCTTCTGTGACTCCCAAGATGCTTGTCAATTTTTTATCTAAGGATCACAGAACATTCTTGGTTGAGTGCTTCACCCAGTTTTATTTCTTTGGTTCCAGTGCAACGACAGAATGTTTCCTACTGTCAGTGATGGTCTATGACCGCTATGTGGCCATATGCAACCCTTTGC
>CAMQZX010000028.1 GCA_947039785.1 uncultured Lachnospiraceae bacterium
CCGATGCAGCGTAGTCTCGTGGGCTCGGAGATGTGTATAAGAGACAGGCTATGGATATACCAAAAGAGATAACACAATTAGAATATAAATTGACCTACTCGGATCGTAAGTCCCTTTCTCTGACTGTATCAGATGGGGGAATCATTCAGGTGCGGGCACCTTACGGCCTTCCCAGAACCTTTATCGAAAAATTCGTGCGGGAGAAGCAGGGATGGATTCGAAAGCAGATGGAAGATGTACAGGAAGGCATGGAGAAGATAGGACCGCCATTGACGATGCCGGAGAGAGGGCAGTATCTCAGTCAGGCAAAGGAATACTTTCCGGAGCGGGTGGCATATTATGCACAGCTTTTACAGGTGGATGTGGGAAGGATTACCATTCGTGAGCAGAAAACCCGATGGGGGAGCTGCAGCAGTAAGGGAAACCTGAATTTTAACTGGCGTCTGATGCTGGCTCCTGAGGAAATCCGGGATTATGTTGTGCTCCATGAAATTGCACACCGAAAGGAGTTAAACCATTCTCCCGCATTTTGGAAAATTGTAGAATCCGTGATGCCTGATTATGAGGATCGCAAGCAATGGCTGAAGGATCATGGACGGGAGTTGTGGAGGTAGGAAGAAGCATATGAAAATCAACAATCAGGCACAGAATCTGGAGGTTTCCAGAAAAGTGGTGCAGATGACAGTACATGTAGATGGAACCCGTGAGAAAACTGAGAGTCATGTTGTCAGAGAACATTTTCTCAGTTTAATCATCAATGAAATACTGGCGGTAAAGCTGGTATGTACGTCTGTAGACTTGGCAGAGCTGGTTCTTGGCAGGATGCTGTCGGAAGGCTACATTCGCAGTGCTGAAGATGTGGAGAGTATTTATATCTGCAGCCAGGGAAGCAAGGCAAAGGTATTTTTAAAAGAAAAGATAAAATTTCAGGAATCCGAGGATTATGAACCCACCTGCTGTACCGGAAATCAGGTGCTTTTAAAAAGTCATAACATGGCTCATATGAAAAGGCTTCCCAAAACAGACTGGAAGCCGGAATGGGTATTTCGTCTCTGCCAGGAATTTGCACAGGATTCTTCCATACACAGAAAGACCAGGGGAACCCATAGCTGCTATTTGGGCTATCGGGGAGAAGTGGTGTATGTGGGGCAGGATATTGGGCGTCACAATGCGATGGATAAAGCTGTGGGCTATGCACTGCGGGAAGGTTTGGACCGCAGAGAATGTATGCTTTACACCACGGGCCGCGTTCCCACAGATATGGTACAGAAGGTAATTGCAGCAGGCATTCCGGTTCTTGTATCAAAGGCTGTGCCCACCGACGCTGCCATTGAAATGGCGCAGCATTATAATCTGACTTTGATCTGCCGCGCCTGGCCGGAAGGGTTTGAAATTTATCATCAAGCCCAGGAATAGAAGCGTCAATGTCAGGAAAACCTCCTCAGATAGGGAAAGTTGTGAAATTTCCGTCATATTGACGAAAAAATTCACGAAAAATACAAAAAAAATCCATGTACAAATCTTAAAAATTTTTTTATAATTACATCGAATATTATTATGGGGAAATATTAAGAAGGTAGAAATTTTTATTTGGGTGAAATTATTTGGGAGGTGAAACCATGCGGGAATTTCCGATCACGCTACAGACCGAGCGGGATATTGTTAATTTAGTGACCAGAGTTGATAAAATCCCGTATCCGATTGAAGCGGCATCAGAAAGCTGTACTGTAGATGCCAAGTCTATCCTGGGTGTGATGGCGATTGGAGACAGAGAGAATATCTGTCTTCGGGCATACAGCGATGACTGTAGAGATTTGGAGAAAATTGTGAAGGATTTTCAGTAAAATTTTCAGTATAAGATTTCATAAGAATTAGAGAAAAGCTGTCGTTGGTAAAGAAACGACAGCTTTAGAAATATCCCATGAATTGTTCTGCAGCAAAAGATGTGGGAATATGTTCGTTGTGAATCAGGACAAGCTGTCGTTTCGGCAGCTTGTCTTTTATTTTAAGGGTATATAAATCTTCCTTCAGATTATCTGCCATAAAATCAGGCACAAAGGTAATTCCAAGGCCGATGGCTGCCAAATCCAGCAGCAGATCATTGCTGCTCAACTCAATTTCCGGAGTGAGGTGATAGCTGTTTTTTTCAAAAAGCTGATGTAAAAATTCACTGGTGGTGCTGTTTCGTTCCAGCATCAGCAAGGGATATTTGAGAAGATCACGAAAGGACAGAACCTGGTTTTCCATGGGAAAATATTTTTTATTTGCTACAAACACATCCTGGAAGGTTTTGATTACTTTGTCTTTGCGCCGCTTTTTCAGCCGGGAATTAGGCGTGTTTACCACCACCAGATCCACCTGCCCGCTCTCTAACAGATCAATACAGCCCAGAGAAGTCTGGTTCATCACCCGGATGTGCACATCGGGGAATTCCTGATGGAATCGATTCAGATAAGGCACCAGAAAATACCGGCAGATGGTGTCGCTGGCGCCAATGCGAAGCTGTCCGCCGGAGGCTGTCTTCGTCGTAAGCTGTTCTTCTCCATTCTGAATCATATGAATGGCAGGTTTGATATGCCGGAATAAAATTTCCCCCTCTGTCGTCAATTCCACCCGCTTGGTGCTGCGGATAAACAGAGAATGGCCAAGCTTCTGCTCTAACACCTTTATTGACTGGCTCACCGCTGACTGGGAAATATAAAGCTGTCTGGATGCCTGGGAAAAGCTCAACGTAGACGCCACATAATAAAAGACCTTGTACAATTCATAACTGATATCCATATTGATTATCTCCTCTTATAAATTATATAAGACATATTAATTTTACTAATGATAAATACTATGTTATTATAAATTGTGAAAAATGACAAGGTCCATTATCATCATGAAATCAGAAAAGGAGATTAAGATGAGCAACGTAAGACGAGTTTATGTGGAAAAGAAACCGGATTTTGCCGTACAGGCAAAGGACTTGAAGCATGAGATCGGCAGCTACCTGGGAATTAAGACTGTGACTGCCGTTCGTGTGCTGATTCGTTACGATGTGGAAAATATTTCCGACGGAAGCTTTGAGAAAGCCTGCCATGCTGTATTTGCAGAGCCTCCTGTGGATACTCTTTATTATGAGCAGTTCCCTATGGCAGAGGGAGCCAGAGTGTTCTCTGTAGAGTTTCTGCCGGGACAATTTGACCAGAGAGCAGATTCTGCTGTTCAGTGTGTACAGTTTTTGAACGAGGACGAGGAGCCGCTGATTCGTTCCGCGACTACTTATGTAATAGAAGGTGAGATCACCGACGAAGAGTTTGAGGCAATCAAAGAGCATTGCATCAATCCGGTGGATTCCCGTGAGACCGATCTGATCAAGCCGGCAACACTGGTTGCAGACTTTGAAGATCCGGCAGATGTGAAAATTTTTGACGGTTTTCAGGATATGGAAGAAGGCGCTTTAAAGGAATTATACGATTCCCTGGGACTTGCCATGACCTTCAAGGATTTCCTGCATATTCAGAATTATTTTAAGGGCGAGGAGAAGCGTGATCCATCCATGACAGAGATTCGCGTGCTGGATACTTACTGGTCCGACCACTGCCGTCATACCACATTCTCCACAGAGCTGACAGACGTGGCCTTCGGAGAAGGTGACTACAAAGAGCCAATCGTAAAAACTTATGAGAAATATCTGGCTGACCGTGCCGTGATCTACAAAGACAGAGATGACAAGTTTGTCTGCCTGATGGATCTGGCACTGATGGCAATGAAGAAATTAAAAGCAGAAGGTAAATTGCAGGACCAGGAGGAATCCGATGAGATCAATGCCTGCAGTATCGTGGTTCCTGTTGATGTGGACGGTAAGGAAGAAGAGTGGCTGATTAATTTCAAAAACGAGACTCACAACCATCCTACGGAAATCGAGCCTTTCGGTGGTGCTGCTACCTGCCTTGGCGGAGCTATCCGTGATCCTCTGTCAGGACGTACTTATGTATATCAGGCAATGCGTGTGACTGGTGCCGCTGATTCCACTGTATCTGTAAAAGATACCTTAAAGGGTAAATTGCCTCAGAAGAAGCTGGTTCGTGGTGCTGCTTCCGGCTACAGCTCCTATGGTAACCAGATTGGTCTGGCAACAGGCTATGTAAAAGAAGTATATCATCCAAACTATGTGGCTAAGAGAATGGAAATCGGTGCCGTATTGGGTGCAGCTCCAAGACGCGCAGTAATCCGTGAAAATTCTGACCCAGGCGATATCATCATCCTGCTGGGTGGAAGAACAGGACGTGATGGTATCGGCGGTGCCACAGGTTCTTCCAAGGTGCACACAGAGGCTTCCATTGAGGTCTGCGGCGCTGAGGTTCAGAAGGGTAATGCACCTACTGAGCGTAAGATTCAGCGTATGTTCCGCAGAGAAGAAGTAAGTAAGCTGATTAAGAAATGTAACGACTTCGGTGCTGGCGGTGTGTCTGTTGCCATTGGTGAGCTGGCGGCAGGTCTGCGTGTAAACCTGGATAAAGTGCCCAAGAAATATGCAGGTCTGGACGGAACAGAAATTGCTATTTCTGAGTCTCAGGAACGCATGGCTGTTGTAGTTGACCCGAAAGATGTGGATGCCTTCTTAAATTACGCTGTTGAGGAAAATCTGGAAGCTGTCTGCGTGGCAGAAGTAACCGAAGATCCAAGACTGGTGCTGGTATGGAGAGGCAAGGAAATCGTGAATATCTCCAGAGCATTCCTGGATACCAACGGAGCACATCAGGAGACAGAAGTTGCTGTGGATATTCCCAATAAAGAAGGAAATCTGTTTAAGATAAGAGAAGACGTTGCTGATGTAAAAGAGAAATGGCTGAATACTTTGTCTGACCTGAATGAGTGCTCTCAGAAAGGTCTGGTGGAAATGTTTGACGGTTCCATCGGAGCTGGTTCTGTGTTCATGCCTTACGGCGGTCAGTACCAATTGACGGAAACTCAGGCAATGGTTGCCAAGGTTCCGGTTCTGGGCGGAAAGACCAATACCGTTACCATGATGAGCTACGGCTTTGATCCGTATCTGTCAAGCTGGAGCCCATATCATGGTGCTGTTTACGCAGTGGTAGAGTCTGTGGCACGTATTGTGGCTGCAGGTGGCGATTACTCCAGGATCCGCTTTACCTTCCAGGAATACTTCCGTCGTATGACCGAGGATCCTCAGCGTTGGAGCCAGCCATTTGCAGCACTTCTGGGTGCTTATGATGCACAGCTTGGATTTGGACTGCCATCCATCGGCGGTAAGGACAGTATGTCTGGTACTTTCAATGACATCGACGTACCTCCCACACTGGTATCCTTCGCTGTGGATGTGGCAAAACAGCAAGATATTATCACGCCGGAATTAAAGAAAGCAGGCAGCAAGCTGGTATGGCTGCGTGCTCCGAAAAATGAATACGATTTGCCGGATTATGAGGCTTTGATGGAGCAGTATGGAAAGCTTCGTGAAGATATCCAGGCGGGCAGAGTAATTTCTGCCTATGCTCTGGACCGCAATGGTATCGCTCCGGCTGTCAGCAAGATGGCATTTGGTAACCGCAAGGGTGTGAAGATTGAGCACAGCGTGGATCCCCGAGATTTGTTCCTGGCAGGCTTTGGAGATATCATCTGTGAAGTTGCTGAGGGCAAGGCCGGCCAGCTGGCAATCACATATACTGTAATCGGTGAGGTGACAGATTCTGACGCCATTGAATACAACAATGTGAAGATTTCCATGGATGAGGCTCTTGCCGCATGGAAGGGAACCTTAGAGAAAGTATTTAAGACAAAATCCGGTGAGAGCGAGGATGGTCCAACAGGTGTTGACAGCGCAGCTCCTTCCGGGGAAGGTGCCTATGCAGACGGCCTGTACAGTGCTAAGAAGGTGCATATCTGTGAGCATAAGATTGCGCAGCCTACCGTATTTATCCCTGTATTTCCGGGAACCAACTGCGAGTACGACAGTACAAAAGCCTTTGAGCGTGCAGGTGCCAAGGTAGTGACTAAGGTATTTAAAAACCTGACAGCAGAAGATATCCGTGATTCTGTGACAGAGTTTGAGAAGTCTATTGGACAGGCTCAGATGATTATGTTCCCAGGTGGATTCTCCGCAGGTGATGAGCCTGACGGTTCTGCCAAGTTCTTCGCAACTGCATTCCAGAATGCCAAGATCAAAGAAGCAGTTATGAAGCTTTTAAATGAGAGAGATGGTCTTGCTCTTGGTATCTGTAATGGATTCCAGGCGTTAATTAAGCTGGGGCTTGTGCCTTACGGTGAAATCGTAGGCCAGAAAGAGGATTCTCCAACACTGACATACAACACCATTGGACGTCACATCTCCAAGATGGTATATACCAAGGTAGTGACCAATAAAACCCCATGGCTGCAGCAGGCAACCTTAGGCGATGTATACTGTAACCCTGCATCCCACGGAGAGGGCCGTTTCGTAGCCAGTCAGGAATGGATTGAGAAATTGTTCCTCAATGGTCAGGTGGCTACTCAGTACTGTGATCCACAGGGCAACGTATCCATGGATGAAGAGTGGAATGTAAATGGTTCCTACTACGCCATCGAAGGCATTACCAGCCCGGACGGCCGTGTGTTAGGTAAGATGGCTCACAGCGAGCGTCGTGATGACGGTGTGGCTATGAATATTTACGGCGAGCAGGATATCAAGATCTTTGAGTCCGGTGTGGCTTACTTTAAATAAAAAAGTGATTCAGGAAACAAATGCAGCCTTTTGCATCTGAATCACAAAAATATAAAAAAGGTGTCCGGTATTGTCTCGGGCACCTTTTTCATGGGAGAAGTTATATCATAGGAAATTCTGCTGGAATTCCCCATGATATAAAAAGTCCTCCGGCAGGATTCTTTATAATGATTTCTCAATAGCTGAACACAAAAAAGAGAAGGGTCATCCCTCCCAGCAAAATAGCATTCCAAGCAGGCGAGATACTTCCGATACAGCGGCTGGTGCAACGGTACAGAATCCAAAAACCAATCAGCACACTGACAAGAAAGACGGCAATATCCAGAACCAGTGTATGACCGCCCAGAATGCCGGTATAGGTATAGAACAGGAGGGGGATGGCGAAGGTGCCAGCCAGGATACCGTAGAGTGTGCCGGAGTAGATGCAGGGCCTTGCTGCACCGAATTGAATCAGCATCCAGACGGAGTAGAGAAGCATGGGGAAAAACAAAAGCTTCATGTGCTCCCAGGTGGATTCATTTACCGGGGAGAACAGTCCTACGATCACGTTGTTGCCGGACCATTGGTAGAAATAATGGGACAGGCTTCCCAGAATCCAGACAAACACAATGCCCGCCCAGGTGTAACCCTTTAATTTTTTATCCATGACAGATTCCTTTCAATTGTGGATTTCTTATCTATTAGTATGAACCTATTGTGGATAATTATGTGAAAGGTACGGTGAGGAGGTTAAAAGAGGAGAGAATGATACAGGAATGTCTGTGAAAGTGACGGTACAGTCGTATAGATCAGGAAGGATGTGTTTTTCGATTTTGTTCGGAAGAATATGAAAGATAGGCAGAAAGAAAAAAGCTTGCAAACTTTAAAGTCTGCAAGCTCTAATAGCGAGAAAGGGATTTGAACCCCCGACACCGCGGGTATGAACCGCGTGCTCTAGCCAACTGAGCTATCTCGCCATATGGGACCTATAGGGCTCGAACCTATGACCCTCTGCTTGTAAGGCAGATGCTCTCCCAGCTGAGCTAAGATCCCATGTTTGTTTCGGTTGCTTTGTTTCTTCGTTTCCCTCAACCTGCTCTGCTATTATAACCTCATATTGGGACAAATGTCAACACTTTTTTTGAAATTTTTTTATTTTTTTCAATAGACTGAATTTGGGCTATTTTTCAGACATCTTAGAGCTGAAATATGTTATATAGGGAAGAGATAAGGCAATTGCAATTTTCATTAGAAAATGTTTAAATAAGATTATTGAGGGAAAGTGTAACTGCCAATGAGCAGACAGTTACAGGAAAGGATTGGTCGGTATTATGATTAAAGTATTTCTTGTGGAGGATGAGATCATCATCCGTAATGCCATTAAAAACAGTATTAATTGGGAGCGGGAGGGGTATGAATTTGTGGGAGAGGCCAGTGATGGAGAACTGGCATATCCTCTGATCATAAAATCAAAGCCGGATATTCTGATTACGGATATCAGAATGCCTTTTATGGATGGGCTGGAGCTTAGCGAGGCGGTTAAGAAAGAACTGCCGGATATTAAGATTATGATTCTAAGCGGCTACAATGATTTTGACTATGCAAAGAAAGCCATCGGTATTGGAATTACAGATTACCTGCTAAAGCCAATTTCTGCTGAGAAATTGTTGGAATCAATTGGAAAAGTGGCAGATCAGATTAAAAAGGAATGGGAAGAGAAGGAGCTGCTTCGCAAGTACTCCGAAGAAATGCAGGAGAACATGGAACAGGAGAAGAGCAGCTTTCTTACCAGAATTCTGACGGAATCTCTTCCCATCACTACAGTTATGGAGCAGGGAAGAAATCTGGGGATGGATCTCAGTGCGGAATGCTATAATATGATTTTGTTTAAAGTTCTGGACGGCAGCCACATAGGAGAGGAAGGTGTGGAAGCCTGGACGCGGGTGGAGGAATACATACATACTCTGGAAAACGTGTATTATATTCAACGGGGGGTGGAAGGACTGGCTTTTTTGTGTATGGCGGATGGGGAAGTGAGTATGTCCCGATTGACCGAGAAGATTCGCACCCATTTGAGAAACATTATGGTGAAATATCCGAAACTGGAATATTTCGGGGGGATTGGAAAGAGCGTGCCAAGGCTCAGAAACCTGAAGGAGTCTTTCCATGAGGCAGAGAGAGCCTTTGCCGGACGTTTTACTGCTGAGCCCAATCAGATTGTTTATTTGCAGGAATTACATATGGGAGTGGACAGCAAAGATGAGCCGGATGTCAGGGGATTTAGCTCAGTGGAAGTAAGCCGTGATCTGGTGTCCAAATTTCTGAGAAATGGTACTGAGGAAGAAGTGGCTGCTTTTATGCAGGCTTACTATGAGGAAATTGCAGAAGATAATCTGCGCTCTATGATGATGCGGCAGTATATTATGATGGACATCTATATTACAGTGGTTACCTTTGGGGAGACCATGAAGATCAGTCAGGGGGAGATTCAGAAGGAATGCGGGGATATGAAAAGCATGGCAGAAAATGCAGCGGATCTGGATAAAATGAAGGTCAGTATAGAGAAGCTTATCCGTGGAATGATTATTCTCAGAGACACCGTTTCTGGACGCAGATATTCTGATATCATTGAGAAAGCCAAAAATTATATCCTGCAAAACTATATGTCAGAGAGCGTTTCACTGAACGCAGTGGCGGCCAGCGTTAATATGAGTCCCAGCTATTTCAGCTCTATCTTCAGTCAGGAGGTGGGACAGACCTTTGTAGAGTACCTTACGGGGATCCGTATGGAGAAAGCAAAGGAGCTTTTGATGTGTTCTTCCAAGAAAACCTCTGAGATCGGATTTGAGGTAGGGTATAAGGATTCACACTACTTTAGTTATATTTTCAAGAAAACCCAGAAATGTACACCAAAAGATTATCGTGCGAGAGGTAAGATGTAGAGCAATGGCAGAGACAAAATCAGAAAAAATAAAGTCAGAAAGCATAGAAACAGATAGTATAAAAACGGAGGAAGTATATCAGAATACAGGTCGGAAATTGTCACTGAACAGAAGGCTGGTAATGATTTCTGTCTCCATTGTGGTACCCATGACCATGCTTGTGGTATATCTGATGTATCTGTTAAATTCCACAAATCATGCCTTTGATGGAATTACAGAAAGTATCACCTATGCCAATAATTATGCCGAGGAATTTAAGGAACGTATGGATTACAGTGTATATCTTGCTGTGATTCGGGGGGAACCTACGGATCAATTAGAGGAAGGCAAAGTTACGGTCAATGGCGTAAAGATTGTAAACCCATATTCTTATATTAAGGAATTGCAGATGGCTTTTGAACATATGTCGAAGATTGCCACAGTCAGCAGTAATAAAAATCTGAGCCTGCGAATGCAGAAAACGTTGAATTCTTTAAATAAAATGGTCATGCAGATAGATGCCAATATGGACGATGATATAAATTATGATGAAAATCTGGCTCTGCTTCGGGGAGATATCAACAGTCTGACGCAGATTATTGAAGGCGGCATACAAGAGTATATCTGTGCAGAAAACGGTAATTTTTCCAGTGTAAGAACTGATATGATTCAAAGAGCACACCAGGCAGTTCACTTGTCCTTTCTGGTGGTACTGGCAGTATCGCTGCTGGCAGTGCTGATGTCGCTTATGGCATCCCGAAGCGTCACCCAACCCATTCAGCAGTTATGCGGCATGGCGAAACAGCTGGCAAAGGGAGATTTTTCCGCCAGAACGGATGTGGAAGCGGAAGATGAGATTGCGGTGCTTACCAAAAGCTTTAATGATATGGCGGGAGAAATCGGAAACCTGGTGGAGGGAATCAAGACAGAGCAGGCGAATCTGCGCATTACAGAAAGTAAGCTTCTTCAGGCTCAGATTAATCCACATTTTCTCTATAATACACTGGACACCATTGTATGGCTTGCGGAGGAGAAGCAGACCGAAGATGTGGTATCTATGGTTACCTGGCTGTCGGATTTTTTCAGAACCACACTAAGCAAGGGAAATGACTGTATCACTGTGGAAGAGGAACGCTTCCATATTGAAAGTTATCTGAAGATTCAGCAGTTTCGTTATCAGGACATTTTAGAATATGAGATTAACATAGAGGAAGAGATTTATCCTTGCATCATTCCCAAACTTACACTGCAGCCGTTGGTGGAGAATGCACTGTATCATGGAATTAAAATGAAACGTGGAAAGGGAAAAATTATCATCCTGGGATTCCGTAAAGGTGATCGTTTGATTTTTAAGGTAGTGGATAACGGCCGGGGCATGTCTGAAGCTGTGTTAAATGATTTGCGGCGGCGGATTGCCGGGCTGGAAACTTCCAGAGACGGGGGTTTTGGCCTTGCAAACGTCAATCAGAGATTGCAGCATTATTATGGGGAAGAATACGGAGTGTTTATGGACAGTACAGAAAATATTGGAACAGAAGCTGCAGTGATCGTCAGTGCGAAAAAAAATATAACTTTATCATAAGAAATCTTACTTTTGGATATGATGCCTGGTATTTGAGGGAAAAGTCCCAAAAATTACATACCAATTACCAAGATTATTCCGTATTCATTTTCATTAAGAGTTGTTAAGATAGTATCATCAAATACGGGGAAACACCCAAGGTGAATAAAGGAGGAACTGAGAAATGAAAAGAAAAGTAGTTAGTGTATTATTATGTGCAGCAATGGTATCTGCTATGATGGTAGGCTGCGGTGGCGGCTCAGCAGCTCCTGCAGAAGATGCTTCAGCAGAAGCAAGTGAAGATGCATCCGAAGAAGGCGGCACAATTACCGTTGGATTTTCACAGGTAGGTGCAGAATCTGACTGGCGTACAGCGAATTCTGAGTCCATGAAATCTACATTCTCCGAGGAGAACGGATATACTCTGATTTTTGACGATGCTCAGCAGAAACAGGAAAACCAGATTACTGCAATCCGTAACTTTGTACAGCAGGAAGTTGACTACATAGTTCTGGCACCGGTTACTGAGACAGGTTGGGAAACTGTACTTCAGGAAGCAAAAGATGCTGATATTCCTGTAATTATCGTTGACCGTATGATTGACGTATCTGATGACAGCTTATATACCGCATGGGTTGGTTCCAACTTCAAACTGGAAGGACAGAAAGCATGCGCATGGTTACAGGCATATGCAGATGCCAAGGAAATGGATGAAATCAATATTGTTGATATCCAGGGAACCATCGGTGCTTCCGCTCAGATCGGACGTACAGAAGCATTTGACGAAGCTGCACAAGCTAATGGCTGGAATGTAGTTGGCCAGCAGACTGGTGAGTTTACACAGGCAAAAGGACAGGAAGTTATGGAGTCTATGCTGAAATCTAACGACAACATCAACGTTGTATACTGCGAGAATGATAATGAAGCATTTGGTGCTATCGATGCCATCGAAGCAGCTGGTAAGACTGTTGGTCCGGATGGAGACATCCTGGTTATGTCTTTTGATACAACAAACGCTGGTATCACAGATACATTAAGCGGAAAGATTATCTGCAACACAGAGTGTAACCCATTACATGGACCTCGTGTAGCTGAGATTATCGAGAAACTGGAAGCTGGCGAAGAAGTTGAGAAACAGCAGTATGTAGACGAAGGTATCTTCGCATACGGAAGTGATGTACCGGAAGTTGAAGTTGACGGCGAGAAATTCGAAGTAACAGAAGTTACACAGGAAGTAATCGACGGACGTGCATACTAAAACAGACTGAACGTAACAAGCTGATACGTTTATAATTTCGAAGCTTATACGAAATATATGATAAACATTAATTAAAGAAGGGCGTAGTAGAATAATCGGAAATACCCACCGAATATATTACTGCGCCATCTTTATGGAAAAAATTAGGAAAATTGAGAAAAGATATTACAAATAAATTACAAAAATATTAAGAATAATTTCCGAAAATATTTCCAGAAATAGATTGAGAAGTCGTTGTAAAAATTGTTGTTTTGAGAAAGCGGGTGAAAAAATGGATGGTAATGTTGTATTAACCATGCGGGACATTTCCAAGACATTCCCCGGAGTAAAAGCTCTGCAGCACGTAGATTTTACTCTACGGAAAGGTGAGATTCATGCACTGATGGGAGAGAACGGTGCGGGAAAATCTACCTTGATCAAAGTCTTGACAGGTGTGCACGAATTTGAGACAGGTGAGATTAAGATGGAGGGCGAGAGTGCAGCCATCATCAACAAATCTCCTCAGGATGCTCAGAATCACGGTATCAGTACCGTGTATCAGGAAGTAAATCTGTGTCCCAACCTAACTGTGGCAGAAAACTTATTCATTGGACGTGAGCCGAGAAAGGCAGGTTTTATTGACTGGAGAACCATGAATAAGAAATCCACAGAACTGTTAAATGATCTGGGAATCGACGCAACAGCAACACAGAAGCTGGAAGAGTGTTCTCTTGCCAAGCAGCAGATGATTGCTATTGCGCGTGCAGTGGATATGAAATGTCGTGTGCTGATTCTGGATGAGCCAACTTCCTCTCTGGATGACGAAGAGGTTGAGAAGCTGTTTGTTCTGATGAACCGACTGAAATCTGAAGGTGTGGGAATCATCTTCGTCACCCATTTCCTGGAGCAGGTATATGCAGTCTGCGACCGCATTACTGTACTTCGTAACGGTGAGCTGGTTGGCGAATATACCACCAGGGATCTGCCAAGAGTTATGCTGGTAGCTAAGATGATGGGTAAGGATTTTGATGATCTGGCTGATATTAAGAGCGGTCATACAGGCGTTCAGGAGAAAGCTGCCATCATCGAAGCTGAGCAGCTTGGCCACAAGGGTACCATTCGACCATTTGATCTGACCATCAACAAAGGTGAGGTCATCGGATTATCCGGACTTCTCGGTTCCGGACGTTCTGAACTGGTTCGTGCCATTTATGGTGCCGATAAGCCGGATGCCGGTGTGCTGAAGGTAAATGGAAAAGAAGTAAAGATCAATGCTCCAATCGATGCCATGAAGCTTGGTATGGCATATCTGCCTGAGGATCGTAAGAAAGAGGGTATCATCGCAGATCTGTCTGTTCGTGAAAATATTATCCTTGCACTTCAGGCCAAGAGAGGTATGTTCCATCCTATGAGCAAGAAGGAAATGGAAGATGCTGCTGACAAATACATTGAAATGCTTCAGATTAAGACTGCCAGCCGTGAGACGCCGATCAAGAGTCTTTCCGGCGGCAACCAGCAGAAATGTATCATCGGCCGTTGGCTTTTGACTGAGCCGGAGTATCTGATTCTGGATGAGCCGACCCGTGGTATTGATATCGGTACAAAGACCGAGATTCAGAAACTGGTACTGGATCTTGCTGATAAGGGAATGTCTGTCACATTCATTTCTTCCGAGGTGGAAGAGATGCTCCGTACCTGTTCCCGTATGATCATTTTACGTGACGGATATAAAGTAGGAGAGCTGACCGGAGATGAGCTGTCTCAGGAAGGCGTTATGAAAGCAATTGCAGGAGGTGACAATAAGAATGGAGAAGATTAAGAAAATTACATCCATGCAGTTATTCTTACCGATTGTCTGCCTGGTTGCAGTATTACTGATCAACGTAATTACCACACCTGGATTCTTTAAGATTTCCATTAACAATGGTGTGTTATATGGTTACATTGTGGATGTTGTAAACCGTGCTTCTGAGCTGGTAATTCTGGCGGTAGGCATGACACTGGTAACTGCCGCTTCCGGCGGACAGGACATCAGTGTGGGCGCTGTTATGGCCGTTGCAGGAGCTGTGATCTGTCAGATCCTTTCCGGCGGAGAAGTATCTGTAAACCAGATTGCTAACCCGATTATCCTGGCTGTCATTGCCGGTGTAATCGTGGCTGGTATCTGCGGAGCCTTCAATGGTTTCCTGGTAGCGAAGTTAAACATTCAGCCCATGGTTGCCACATTGATTCTCTATACCGCAGGGCGTGGTATTGCTCAGTTGATTACGAAAGGACAGATTACATACATTCGTGACGAGTCTTATCAGGTAATCGGCGGATTCATCAAGGGATGTCCGGTTCCAACTCCAATCTTCGTAGCAATTATTGTGGTTGTTATCACAATGGTGATTTTGAAAAAGACTGCTCTCGGTCTTTACATCGAGAGTGTTGGTATTAACGGTGATGCATCCAGACTGGTTGGTTTAAATTCCACCATGATTAAGTTCCTTACATACGTAATCTGCGGTGTACTGGCAGGTGTTGCCGGTTGGGTTGCTTCCAGCCGTATCTATTCTGCCGATGCCAACAACATTGGTCTGAACCTGGAGATGGATGCCATCCTGGCAGTTGCTCTTGGCGGCAACAATCTGGGCGGCGGTAAATTCAGCCTTGCCGGTTCTATTATCGGTGCATTTACCATTCAGGCACTGACAACTACACTTTACGCCATGAACGTATCCGGTGATCAGCTTCCTGTATACAAAGCAATCGTGGTTGTGGTTATCGTAGTTCTTCAGAGTCCTGTATTTAAGAAATTTATGGCTACTCAGAAAGCCAGAAAAGCAGCAGCTCAGGGAGGTGGTCAGTAATGAAAAATTTAAAACAGAAAATGACCGGTAACAGCTTTCTGCTGATCATCACCGTAGTACTTTTCCTGATCATGTATGGTGCAGGTATGGTTATATTCGCAGACAAAGGCTTTGCGAAACCTCAGATGTTTTTAAATCTGTTTATTTCCAATGCGGGCCTTCTGGTTATGTCCATGGGACTTACCATCGTTATGATTGCAGGCGGTATTGATATTTCCGTTGGTTCTGTGACTGCTCTCGTATGTATGGTCTGCGCAAAACAAATGGAACAAAACGGAGCAAGCGCTTATGCGGCAGTTCTCATTGCCATCGCCATCGGTCTGGCTTTTGGTCTGGTGCAGGGATTTTTAATTTCCTATCTGGACATTCAGCCGTTTATCATAACACTGGCCGGTTTGTTCTTCGGTCGTGGTATGACTGCTGTTGTCAGCAAGGATATGATTTCTATAACCAATAAGACTTTCCTGGCATGGGCAAACTACAAGATTTACCTGCCGGTTGGTTCTTACAGTAAGAAAGGAAACTTTATCCCGGCATATATTTATCCAACAGTAATTATCGCAATCCTGATCTTTATTGTGATTGCATTGATTATGAAATTTACAAAATTCGGACGCAGCGTATACGCGGTGGGCGGAAATGCACAGAGTGCTATGATGATGGGTCTGAACGTAAAGAGAATTAAGCTAAAAGCATATCTTCTGGATGGATTTTTGGCTGGTATTGGAGGATTTTTGTTCTGCTTAAACAGCTGTTCCGGCTTCGTAGAGCAGGCAAAAGGTATGGAAATGGATGCCATCTCTTCAGCCGTTATCGGCGGTACACTTTTGAGTGGCGGTGTAGGTACTCCATTCGGTACGGTGTTTGGTGTTCTGATTAAAGGTACCATCACAAGTCTGATTACCACCCAGGGTACCTTATCCAGTTGGTGGGTACGTATTGTATTGTCAGCACTGTTGTGCTTCTTCATTGTATTGCAGTCTATCTTTGCAAGTCTGAAGAAGAAAGGCTGATGCCGCAGTTTTGTAGAATATAAGTTTTGGGGGCTGTCTGGTTGGAAGGAAAGAATCAGACAGCCTTCTTTCATTTTGAATGCAGAACCAGCGTGTTGCTGGGAACGGAGTGAACAGTAACCATTTTAGAATTTTAGAGACGAATTCAGATGGAATTCTGTTTACTATAGATAAAATTTGTTGTAAAATAAAAGCAAATGTGACCTTACAAGGTACGGGCAACGAAAACAAGCAAGCAGGAGGATTAATTATGGGTATCGACGTAAATGCAACAAAAGCTGCTATTGAGAATGGTAAAACGGTATTAGGAATTGAGTTTGGTTCCACAAGAATCAAAGCAGTCCTTATTGGAGAGGACAATGTACCGATCGCTTCTGGGGCACATGACTGGCAGAACAGACTGGACAATGGAATCTGGACTTATACATTAGAGGATATTTGGACCGGCCTGCAGGACTGCTATGCAAAAATGCTGGCAGATGTGAAAGAAAAATATGATGCAACCATTCAGAAAATCGGAGCTATGGGCTTTAGTGCCATGATGCATGGTTATATGGCATTTAATGAGAAGGATGAGCTATTGATTCCTTTCCGTACCTGGAGAAATACAAATACGGTGGAAGCAGCGGAAAAGCTGACGGATCTGTTCCAGTATAATATACCACTGAGATGGAGTGTATCTCATCTGTATCAGTGTATTCTGGACGGAGAAGAGCATGTAAAAGATGTTGCCTACTTTACCACATTGGCAGGGTACATTCACTGGAAACTTACTGGCAAGAAGGTACTGGGAATTGGTGATGCATCTGGAATGTTCCCAATTGACATTGATAAAAAAGACTACAACGAACGTATGATTCAGCAGTTTAATGAGCTGGTTGCAGATAAGAATTACCCATGGAACCTCCGTGAAATCATGCCGAAGGTGTTAGTAGCAGGAGAGGATGCAGGTACTCTGACAGAGGAAGGTGCAAAGCTTCTGGATGTGTCCGGACAGCTTCAGGCAGGAATTCCTGTTTGCCCGCCGGAAGGTGATGCCGGTACAGGAATGGCAGCTACCAACAGTGTTGCTCAGAAAACAGGAAATGTATCTGCAGGAACTTCTGTATTTGCCATGATCGTTCTGGAGAAGGATCTTGAGAAATTACATACAGAGATTGATATGGTTACCACACCATCCGGTGATCTGGTTGCCATGGCACATGCCAACAACTGTACTTCTGACCTGAATGCATGGGTCAACCTGTTCAAAGAGTTTGCAGAAGCATTTGGCGTGGATGTTGACATGACAAAGCTGTTCTCTGTATTATATAATAAGGCTTTGGAAGGAGACGCTGACTGCGGCGATCTGCTTTCCTATGGATATTATTCAGGAGAAAATATCATTCCGATCACAGAAGGAAGACCATTATTTGCACGCACTCCTGACAGCAAATTTAACCTGGCCAACTTCATGAGAACGCATCTGTATGCAGCGTTGGGTGCATTGAAGATTGGCATGGATATTCTTGTAAAGGAAGAGCATGTACAGATTGACAAGATTTATGGACACGGCGGACTGTTTAAGACTCCTGTAGTTGGACAGAGAATCATGGCGGCAGCCATGAGCGCTCCTGTATCTGTTATGGAGACGGCAGGAGAAGGCGGAGCATGGGGAATTGCCCTTTTGGCTTCTTATATGCTGAACAAATGCGCTGACGAGACTCTGGCAGCTTATCTGACTGACAAGGTATTTGCGGGAGACGAAGGAACCAAGATGGAACCAGATGAGAAGGATATGGAAGGCTTTGAGGCGTTCATTGAAAGATTTAAGAAAGGTCTTGCCGTTGAACAGAAAGCAATTGAGTGTCTGAGATAATTAAGTAGAGGTGAATAATATGTTAGAAGAATTGAAACAGAAAGTGTATGAAGCAAATATGGATCTTCCGAAATATGGATTGGTTACATTCACATGGGGTAATGTCAGTGCCATTGACCGTGAGACTGGATATTTTGTGATCAAGCCAAGCGGTGTGGATTATGACAAATTAAAACCGGAAGACATGGTAGTTATGGATTTGAACATGAATAAAATTGAGGGCGATATGAATCCTTCCTCCGACACAGCTACTCACTGTGAATTGTACAAAGCCTTTCCAAGCATCGGGGGTGTTGTACATACCCATTCTCCATGGGCAACAAGCTGGGCGCAGGCTGGAAGAAACATTCCATGCTACGGAACCACCCATGCAGACTATATCTACGGTGATGTTCCCTGTGTGAGAAATCTCACCAGGGAAGAGCTGGAAGATTACGAGGTAAATACAGGAAAATTGATCGTTGAGCATTTTCTGAAGGCAGACGTGGATGCAGTGCCTTGTGTACTGTGCAAGAACCATGGGCCGTTTACATGGGGCAAAGATGCTCATGAGGCTGTTCACAATGCAGTTGTTCTGGAAGAGGTGGCCAAGATGGCTGCACGCTGTGAGGCGGTAAATCCAAATGTGACACCAGCACCACAGGAATTACAGGACAAGCACTATTTCAGAAAACATGGTGCAAATGCATATTATGGACAGGGTAATTAATTAGACACTATCAGTATTTTATTTGATATACCTTTTTCCTTTTTCCTAATGCGGAAGAAGCTTCCTGGAGGCTTCTTCCTGCATAATCCCAAATTATAATTATCAGGTTACTGTTCATGCACCACTGTCCCGCGAGGCGTTTTGGGGCTGATGGCACCAAAAGCCCGAGACATGCAGCGCGAAATGATGCAATATGCATCATTTCTGTGCATCGCGCAGCGTGTTGCTGGGAACGGAGTGAACAGTAACATTATCAGGACTGGCTTTTATGGGCCAGTCTTTTTAAGTTTGCCAGTTACCGGATTATGGTGTATAATAAAACATTATATTTTAGTAATTTGAATTGATGCATAGGAGGCAAAATATATTATGAGAGTTGATGTGAGTGATTTAGACCAACCCTGCTCGTGTAAGAAGGAACATAAGATTGCGGTCAGGGAAGTTGTGATTGAGGCCGGCGCTGTCAATCGTTTATGGGAACTTATGGAAAGCGGTTTTTTGCGAAAATACATTCACCCGGTAATTATTTGTGACACCAATACATATGAGGCAACGGAAGAAATTCTGGAAAATATTTACGATCGTTGTGAGATGATTATGCTGGATGCCAAAGGGCTTCATGCGGATAACCGGGCTGTGGAGATTATCCGGGCCAACCGTGTGGAGGACATGGACCTGATTTTGGCTGTAGGTGCTGGAACGATTCATGATCTGAGCCGTTATATTGCCCATGAGGAGGGCATTCCCTTCGTCTCTATTCCTACAGCAGCCAGTGTAGATGGTTTTGTATCCACCGTTGCAGCCATGACATGGCACGGACTGAAGAAAACCATGCCGGCAGTGGCTCCTGTTTGTGTGATTGCAGATACCAATATTTTTGCCAATGCACCAAAGAGGCTGAATGCTTCCGGTATGTCAGATTTACTTGGAAAATACATCTGTCTGGCAGACTGGAAAATAGCTCATTTAGTCACAGACGAATACATCTGTGAACGCGTCATTAAAATGGAGGAGAAAGCCCTAAGAGAAGTGAAAGGCTGTGCACGTGGAGTGGCGGAAGGGGATGCAGATGCCTGTGAGAAGCTGATGTATGCGCTTTTGCTGTCCGGCCTGGCCATGCAGATGATTGGTAATTCCAGACCGGCTTCCTGTGCAGAGCATCATATTTCCCATCTGTGGGAGATGGAGGTCATCAATGACCATGTGGATGCCCTTCATGGAGAGAAGGTTTCTGTGGGAACCATATTGAGCCTTCGGGAATATAAGCGCATTGCCGGAGCTATCCGGGAGGGGCGTTGTGAGGTGGTTCCCTATGAAGGGATAGAGACAGAGCTTTTGGAGCATACGTTTGGCAAGAAAGGTCTTTTGGAAGGGGTTTTGATGGAAAATACCCCGGATCCTCTGGAACAGGTTTTTGCAGAGAATCTTGAGGAAAGTCTTGAGGAAATCGCTGATATTATTGAGAGACTTCCTGATGAGGATGAACTGCTTCGTTTGATGGAACAGGCTGGCTGTGTACACAGTGTGGAGGAAATTGGACTTTCGAAGGATATTGTTCCTCTGACGCTGGATCTGTCTCCCTATGTGAGAAATCGTCTCAGCCTTATGAGAATGAGAAAGCTGATTCAAACACATTCTAGCATTGCTGAGAATCAGAGAATAGAGAAAACAAGAAAGGAAGAAAAGCATGAGAGTAGGAATGGGTTATGATGTACACCGTCTGGTGGAAGGCAGAGAGCTGATTCTGGGAGGCATGAAGATTCCCCATGAAACAGGGCTTTTGGGTCACTCCGATGCAGACGTGTTGATTCATGCCATAATGGATGCCCTGCTGGGAGCTGCCGCGCTGGGAGATATTGGTCAGCATTTTCCGGATACAGATCCACAGTATAAGGGAATTTCCAGTGTAAAGCTGTTAGAACATGTGAGAGGACTTCTGGAAGAGCATCTGTATGTAATCAGCAACATAGATGCCACCATTATTGCTCAGGCACCTAAGATGGCCCCGCATATTTCCCAAATGCGTGAGAATATTGCAAAGGCCCTTCATCTGGAAGTAAGTCAGGTGAATATCAAAGCCACTACTGAAGAGTATCTGGGCTTTACTGGAAAGAAAGAAGGAATCTCCTCCCAGGCAATCTGTGCCATAGAACATGCGCTGGAGGGAATGGCCGGTGAGCGAATGGCTGCAGGAGGCTGTGAGAACTGTCCCGGGTGTCAGAGAGAAGAATAAAGACTTCTGAGTGCAGATTGTTTTCAGAGGTAAGAGGAAAAGGCTGTTTTCAAAATGAAAAGGAATGCAAAGAATTCCTGATTTTGAAAACAGCCTGCGTTCATGAGAAAGCAGCTACGCAGATTTCGAATGACTGCTTTATTTTGCACATGCTTGGAAAATGAAAAAAGATTCGCTTGATTGCGAATCTTTTTGAGAGCGTGAGACGGGGCTCGAACCCGCGACCCCGACCTTGGCAAGGTCGTACTCTACCAACTGAGCCACTCACGCAGAAGCGGGTGATGGGAATCGAACCCACGTATCTAGCTTGGAAGGCTAGTGTTCTACCATTGAACTACACCCGCAAAGGCTTATATTTTTACTTTGTTGTTGCTTCACCGCTTCAACAAAAATTATTCTATAACATGAAAAAGGATTTGTCAATAGAAAATTTAAAAAATTTGTGAAATTATAGAAATCATAAAAAATATGTGGTATCTTATAGTGGAACTAAGGACTTAATGGATCAGAGAGACAGATATGATGTCTGTTTTATAACTGCATCACGACGAGAAAGGAGTATACCTATTTACATGAAGAAACGACTTTATATCCTATCAGCAGCTTTGGTAACTCTGTTCACCGCTCAGACAGCCAGGGCTGATACGCTGGATTTTCAGGGAGCGGTGGATAAATTAAATACAGAAAATCAATTGGTGGTTACACAGAATTTTGCCGACAGCAAGGGTCAGACCGGAAAGATGGTGGTGATGGTGGAGCCAGCCTATACTCAGGCGGCGACTCTGGCAGTGAAGGAGACACCTGACGCCGATGCCAAGACCATACGAACTCTGGTATTTGGGCAGAAGGTCAGCAGAGTGGGATTGTGTGACAATGGATGGAGCAAGGTTCTGGTGAAGAATAATGCAGGAGACAAGGTGTATGGTTATACAGAGTCTTATTATTTGTCTGACAGTGAGTTGCTGACCGAAATGGAAGAAGAGCTTACTGTAATCAAGGACGCGGAAGTGTTGGATTTTCCGGGAACCAGAAATGGACTGTCCATCGGAAGTGTGGTAGAAGCTGAGAAAGTGATGTGTACAGGCGTCAGCAGCAATGAGTGGAGCCGCATCCGCACTGAGAACAACAAAGGAGAAGAAATCACAGGATTTGTTCCTAACAGTGTATTGTCTGAGACAAAGGCCAGCAGTGCAAGCAACGCCACCAATGCCAGCGGAGACGATGATTTGATCGAAGGCGAGGCAGTACTGAAGCCAGGTGACTCTGAAAGCTTATGGGCAAAAGCTTCAAAGGAAGTATCTCAGGAGCTTAGTACTACGACAACTGCGGGGGTACTGGAGGGTGAGGCTGTGCCTGTATCGGCAGATGCCAAGCTGACACCTCTTGGAACCTTCCGCATTACCCATTATTGTCCCTGCAGCATCTGCTGTGGTCCATGGGCAAATGGAATTACTTCTACAGGTGTCACTGCCCGAACCAACCATACCATCGCGGTAAATCCAAGTCAGATTCCTTATGGCTCTAAGGTGGTCATCAACGGTCAGGTTTACGTGGCAGAAGACTGCGGAGGTGCCATTGTGGACAACTGTATTGATGTCTATGTGGCTACCCATGAAGAGGGAGAGAGCAAAGGAGTGTTCTATACCGATGTCTATTTGCTGGAAGAGTAAATAAAAGATTTTGAATGCAGAACAAACAGCGCGATGCACAGAAAAGATGTATATTGAATGATTTCTGTGCATCGCGCTGCATGTCTGGGGATTTTGGCGCCATCAGCACCAAAACACCTTGCGGCACAATGGTGTGTGAACAGTAACTTGAAAAAACAATTTATTAAAAATGGGAAAAAACTATTGAATTTTACACTTGAATGTGTTAAACTCTATTTCATGGTTGAAAGATACCCCATATGCCTAGTTAGCTCAGTTGGTAGAGCAGAGGACTGAAAATCCTCGTGTCTCTGGTTCGATTCCGGAACTAGGCATTTTTTTTGTGTTTAATTTGTGATATACTTGGTACGGATAAAGGATACAATGATATCAGGGTCAAAAGATTTTTTGATTCATACATCATAAAAGAAAGGGGACAAAAGAGAATGAACACCAATTATTCCATAGAGACAAAATGCGTACGCTCAGGTTATACTCCCAAGCAGGGAGAACCCTGTATGATTCCAATTGTTCAGAGTACCACATTTAAGTATGATTCCACCGAAGACATGGGGCAGTTGTTTGCGCTGGAGAAGGATGGATATTTCTATACCCGTCTGCAAAATCCAACCAACGATGCTGTGGCAGCCAGGATCACAGATTTGGAGGGCGGCGTGGCAGGGATGCTCACCTCCTCTGGCCAGGCAGCCAACTTCTACGCAGTGTTTAACATCTGCGAGGCGGGAGATCATATTGTGGCTTCTTCCACTATTTATGGAGGAACCTTTAACTTGTTCAATGTGACCATGAGAAAACTGGGAATTGACTGTACCTTTGTAAATCCGGATGCTCCGGCAGAGGAAATCGCCAAAGCCTTCAAACCCAACACAAAGGTAATGTTTGCAGAGACCATCGCCAATCCTGCACTGGTAGTTCTGGATATTGAGAAGTTTGCCAAGCTGGCTCACGACCATGAAGTGCCTTTAATCGTGGATAACACCTTTGCTACACCAATAAATTGCCGTCCCTTTGAGTGGGGCGCTGACATTGTGACTCATTCTACCAGTAAATATATGGACTGTCTCTTATACACATCTGACGCTGCCGACGAAG
>CAMQZX010000029.1 GCA_947039785.1 uncultured Lachnospiraceae bacterium
AGCAAAACCGTTAATTTTCGGGCACCTTTCAAGCCGTTTCGCAATCACCTATATAACAAAAATGACAGTATCCATGTTACGCTTCCGGCTGATCTGGAATTTGAGTTTGAGGCCACAGCGAAAAATGGTTCTATCTCCACCACTTTTCAGGAAAATGTTTCTATTGAGGGCAGAACAACAAGCGGCACTGTTGGCGAGCATCCAACTGTGACCGTCAAGGTAGAAACAAACAACGGAAATATTGAGGTGGAACAATGAAGCGGCGTATTCTCCCTGCGGGACTGCTGTTAATAATCGTTGTCTTGATCGGTGCTGTATTGTACGGGAACGGAAATTATGTTGTTTATATGCTCACATACATTTTTTCCTTTGTGTTTCTGCTTTGCTTTGCGGTTTTCGCAGCTTCTACCGTACTGGAAAAAATTGTTCAGACTGTTGTGTATGCACTCATTTTGGCGGCGCAAATACTGTTTGCCGTATTGGTTATGCGTCCTGCCGACGGAACCGAACAATTCTTTGACTTATACCGCCTGTTGGGGGTATTGATTGTCCTTGTTCCTTTCCTCATTCGCCAAGTATGTTTTTTTCAACATACTGCATAGCCCCCTCTGTGAACGATTGGGCAGCCCTTTCTTATGCAAAGCTGGTTCAGGATCAGGAGGAATTACAGAAATGAGTGCGATAAAATTTATCCTTATATCCACATTCGCCCGTATTCCGTCCGTGTTATCTTCTACGATCAGTGGCTCCACGATGCATCAGGGCACATGGGAAATATCGCTGGTAGTATTTTTCATTACAGGTACCATTGTTGGAATCGGTTTTCAAGATCGCCTTGTTAGCTTTTGCCGGAAACATACCAAACGGTCTGTTGATGTAACAACGGATTGTGAATGTCTGGATTTTGTCGAAGCTTCCCACCGGCACCGGGTATATCCCCTTATGTATTGCCACATGGATATTTTAGGGCACCTTGACATTGACCGCATGAAACAATCAGTCACGTTGTCAAGTGAAGTCGTGCCGGAAATCTTATATGCTTATAACTTCAAAAAAAGCCGTTTTGTCAGTTTAGGATATACGGCTGATGATGTAATAAAATACAATGTGGAGCAGCCGGACCATTTTCTGCGATTGGATTTAAGCAGCCATCCCCAGCTACAAATTTTCATTACCCCCAAGGAGGATCACGACCTTGTACTTATTGTAATGAGCCATATTCTTAGCGATGGGGAGGGGTTTTTGCAATATCTTTATCTGTTGGCAGCACTTTACAATGGCAAGAATCTGGATAATAATGTCCAGAATTTGCGGGATATTTCTCTTTTGTTAGAAAACATCCACATTTTAGCCCCTACGCAGCAGACGAAGTATCATAGACATATATCCATACCACCATTACGTTCAAAAGAAAATGGCAGCCAGATTTTTTGTTTAACAAGCCAGATACCAGCAAGTAGTATGATACTCATTCATCAAAAGGCCAAGAAATCGGAAGCGACTTTGAATGATGTATTTATGACAGCCTATGCCCGTGTAATCGCAAGATTGAAGAACATAAATACAGTGGTTCTTCCATGTCCAGCGAATTTGCGAAAGTTCCATCCGGGATTGAGTGATTTAACTGTGGCAAATATGACCGGAATATATCAAAAGGTCGTGATTGAAATTCCTCCCGGCTGCTCATTTACCACAACTTTGCAGCAGGTACATTTGGAAATGGAGCTGCAAAAATCCCAGAACCGTTGCTTTGCAGGGATAAAAGCCTTAAATGAAACATTCCATAAAGTGCCACGACCTTTGCTGGGGCAGGTTATAAAAGCAACTTACCGATTACTGCCAATATCATATTCGAATTTGGGAATTATCGACCACGAAAAACTCCACTTCAAAAACTGTACGATTCAGAGCTGCTTCCTCACTGGAACATATCGGATTCCACCTGATTTTCAGCTAACAGTTAGTACATTTAAAAATATCTGTACGTTGAACTGCACATTACTGGGATCTGCTGATAGCGAAAAAGGTGGGCAATGTTTATTGGAATTGATAAAACAAGAAATGCTTGATTGGATTATCTCATAAAGAACTGTCAAAAAACCGCAAAAGAGAATTGATAGCATCTAATATTATGCTAACACTATTAATAAAGACCACCCCTTAATTTTCGTAATATTCAATTGCTTCACTCGCCAGCTTTTCAAACCGGTCCTGATATTCGGGAACTACGGAAATGCCGTTGAAACTTTCGCCATTGGTGTAATAATATCGGCTGAGTGCCTCCGTAATACCTTGCAGATCGAGAATACTTTCGTTAGCAAGAGCATCTGCAATGGTTCTATTAAAATCCGTATACAGCAAACCATTCTTTTTCTGAATTCAAAAATAACAATACTTAAGGTGCATCAGCATTTTGCCGTGTCTATGCTCGTAGTGGTCTGCATAAATGATATAGTAGCGGTTCATTATCGCTAATCATGGCACCAGTTATATTCTGGCATCTGCCCACGTGACCCATAGATTGAATCTTTCTCAGTTAAGGTTAATTAAGGTTGCCTGAAAATTAGATTAAGGTTGGTACGCTATTATTTTTATGATAGGTGCCAGCCTTTTTTTATTGGGAGGTGAAAGGATGAAAGGAAAGTGGAAAAAAGCGGTTCCTTATCTATTAACGATTGTGGTTACAATCTGTGTCTGTTTTGCTGTTGCTGCAGTTGTACTGCGCCCACAGACTTTGAGCATTGGTACGGTTGACTTAAACACAGTTGCAGACGGGGAGTATATCGGCGTATGCCAAAACAAGATTCTATTTGCTGTTGTTAAGGTGGAGGTTCAGGATCATAAAATCACCGATATTGAAGTTGTGGAGCACAAAGCTTCTTATATGGAGCAGGCAGAGCAAATTGCCGGTGCGGTTTCCTCCGCGCAGTCATTGGATGTGGACGCCATAACCGGCGCCACGCTCACCAGTGATACGGTATTAAAAGCAATCGAAAACGCATTAGAAAAGGACGGTAAACCGTCCGATGGAAAGTAGGTGTAGTCTTGAAAATTATTTTGAAATACATTTTAACGAATGTCAAAGAGAGAAAGACGAGAACAGCAGTCATGCTGCTGTCCATCCTGCTCTCAACCACTTTATTGTTTGTATCATTCTCTATCGGTGCATCCTATGAAAGTGCCCAGCGGAAGATGGCGCGTGGTATGGCAGGCAGCGCCACCCTGTCTGTAACCGCTGTGGAGGGAGAGATTGCGGAGAATGCTCTGCCGGATCTGCCTGCTATCCGAGCCAGCGTTCCCATGCTGGAGGGGGCAGCCCTTTATCATGAAAACGGATATTATGAAACCATTGACCTAATTGGAGCAGACATATCTAAGCTGAATAAAATCAACCCACCCCGGTTAGCGGATGGCGGCGAGATTACGGACTTTACCGGCAACAAAGTAATCCTGCCTGACCGCTTTACTTCAAAATATGGAATTGAGGCAGGAGACACGATTACGCTGCAAATCGGAGGACAGCCGGTTTCTTTGGAGGTTGCAGCAGTTGCCGCTTATGATACCGTTTTTCTCCGTCATACAAGAGGTGCTACTGCCCTTTTGCCCCTTACGACATTATCTGAGCTGTTAGGTAAGACGGATGGTTATTCAGAAATTTTAGTGGAGCCTGCCGAGGGGATTTCTACTTCAGAGCTAAAAAGTGAACTGTCCGCAGCTTTGCCGGATGGCACATACCGAGTATCGGAAGTAGTAAATGAAACGCAGATTGCTGCAGATGCAAGGCAGAAATCTATGCCATTCTTCCTGATCAGCTTTTTCTCCTTGACCATGAGCGTCTTTATCATTTACAGCAGCTACAAAGTCATTACCTTAGACCGTTTGCCAGTAATCGGCACATTCCGCAGCATTGGTGCGACGCAGAAAGCCGTTACTCAAATCTTGCTGCTGGAAAGTGGTTTGTATGGGATTTTGGGCGGCCTTCTTGGTATTCCGGTCGGCACACTGGTTTTGAAACTGATTTTACAGGGAATGGGGGAATCGCTTTCACAGGGAATTGAAATCCCGATTGTCATTTCTCCGATCAGCATTATTTTTTCTTTTGCTGTTGCAGTGGTTGTGTCCCTGCTCTCCGCATGGATGCCGGTACGCCGTGCCAGCCGTCTGCCAATCAAGGACGTGGTGCTGGGAAGCGTGGAAGAAAAGCAAGTCCCCCGGCGTTTCATCCTGGTCGGTGGTGTGGTGCTCTTTGTGGTATCCATCATTCTTCCGAAGCTGGCTTCCGGCAATTCGTTGTATCTGGCAGGTGGATTTTCCCTGCTGGGGCTGATTGCCGCTACGATTTTGATTGTCCCATTGCTGACAAACCTGATGGCTATGGGATTGGAGCGTATCTATGGTGCAGTTTTGGGAAATACGGGCAGGCTTGCCGCCAGAAACATGCGGGATAACAAAAATACGGTTCAGAACATCACCTTGCTGTTTATCAGTATTTCCGCTGTGATTGCGATCACGGTCGTGGGTAATTTTGTTACAACCTATGTCAGCGATGTGTTCAATGGGGCAGAATTACAGGGCTTTGCAGATGGTTACATGGAACAGGAATTTGTAGATCAGGTAAAAGAGATGGATGGGATAGAAAAAGTGCTTCCCGTCTATGTATATGAAAATCAGATGCAGGCAAACGGCACGACGCTCAGCAGATTGGAAGCAACCGATCATCTGGATTGGTACGGTCCCATGCTGGCGCTCCATTACACGGAAAAGGGAATGGAAGAACAGGCGATTTCCGCCTTTGACGGAGAAAGAGCCGTTCTGCTTAGTGAGAGCTGTATGGACAGGACTGGCTTTGCGGTTGGAGATACCTTATCTCTGGCGGTCGGCAGCGGTAAAGCGGATTACAAGGTAGTTGGCAGCTTCAAGTCGAGAGCTACGGATGTGGAGGCAGTGATTCCTTCAACTTTTGCAGTTTCCGATTTTGGAGCATCCGCTTATGATTTCCTCGCCTATACCGCCGCAGACCCGGATGCAATCATGGTACAGATCCGTGACCTGTTTGGCGATACATCAAACTGGAGCCGCACGGTAGAAGAATTTAACACAGATGCACTTTCCACGGTAGGAGCCTTCTTACAACCGATGCACAGTATGACCTATTTCATTTTACTGCTGGCAACGGTGGGGGTCATCAATAACCTGTTGATCAACTACATTCAAAAGCGGCGCAGTATTGCCATGTATAAGTCTGTAGGACTTTCCAATCGCCAGAATATGAAAATGGCGCTGATTGAGGGCTTTTCCTCGGGCCTGATTGGAGCCGTGATTGCCATTTTTGTTTCCTATATGGAGATTCAGACGATATTCCTTGTGGCCGGACCTAAGATTTCGATGGTGCCGGAACTGGATGCAGTCACGTTTTTAGCCGCCGGCGGCATGGGAATTGCCGTGACACTGCTTGGTTCTGTTGTTCCGATCTTCAAGAGCCGCAGGATGAAGCTGGTGGAAGAAATCAAATTTGAGTAATTCGGAATGAAGGAGGTCTTTTAAAATGAAACAAAATGCTGGCAAGATTGCCGTTGAAGGAAAGCATATCATCAAGAATTTTCAGATTGGCAGCACGACTACAAAGGTGCTGAGGGACATTTCCCTGCAGGTGATGCGGGGGGAGTTTGTATCCATTATGGGGCCTTCCGGTTCGGGCAAAAGTACCCTGCTTTATATCTTGGGAGGCCTGGATGCCCCGACCAAAGGTCAGGTTCTTTTGAACGGGACGGATATTTCCCGCTTTGGGGATGAGAAAATGAGTTGTATACGCAGACAGAAGATTGGCTTTGTTTTCCAGTTCTATAACCTCATCCCGAACCTGAATGTGGAGGAAAATATTATGCTCCCTTTGCTGTTAGACGGGAAAAAGATGGGCAGCTATAAACAGCAACTCCATCAGATTTTGGAGATTGTCGGTCTGTCAGAACGTCGTAAGCATACGCCCCGTGAACTGTCCGGTGGTCAGCAGCAGCGTGTGGCCATCGCCCGCGCCCTGATTGGCAATCCGGAGATCCTCTTCGCAGATGAACCCACGGGAAACCTGGACAGCGAGACCGGAGCAGAGATTATGAACCTGTTGTGTGAGATCAATCAGACCATCGGCCAGACGATCATTATGGTAACGCATTCCCCGGAAGCGGCAAAAAGCAGCGGCCGCGTGATTACCGTACAGGATGGCGTAATTATTTAGTTCTATTGGATATAGACGATACCTATCTCTTTTTATAGAATAGGTATAAAAGAACGGTATTCGACAGACCTTAACGAAAAACAGCAACATTATGCAAGAAAAAGGCATATGTATAAACTATAATGATATTATTGGAGTAATTTTTGCGGAGGTGACTTATGGATCATTCCAACAGTAAAATTGTTTTTGACGAAAAACTGAATATAGAGGTACTGACACTGACAGGAATGATTGAAAGTTTGCCACCGCATTTTCATGATTACTATGAGTTAGGCTATATAGAAAGCGGGAGCCGACGAGTAATATGTCAAGGTAAGGAATACACCATAGGAAAAAATGATCTGCTCCTTTTCAATCCGAAAGATAATCATACTTGTTTGGAATTGAAAAAGGAACTGTTGGATTTTAGATGTTTCCACATCACTACTGAACGCATGGAAGAATTGACATTGGAATGTTTAGGATATGCCATATGTCCTTATTTTGAACCGCAGATTGTTTATCAGAGCGACCTGATTCCACAGATCACAGAGCTGATTGACTTAATTGAAAATGGCTCATATTGTGACTTGCAAAAGGAAGAATTGCTTTATATGATCATTGGCGATTTGGTTGCCGACTGTTCCCAACCAGTGGAATACGAACAGATAGATGTTTCAGATGTTATAAAATGTGCTTGTGAGTATATTGAAAGGCATTACGCCTCAAACATATCTTTATGCGATTTAAGTACCTTTACGGGTTTTAGCAAGTACCACTTTATACGGATGTTTACGAGAGAAAAGGGAATATCTCCTTATCGCTTTATTGAATGTATTAAAATGACGGAAGCCAAAAAAATGCTGAAGGCTGGGGAAGACTTATCAAATATTACCTATCAGCTTGGATTTAGCAGCCAAAGTCACTTTACTAATTTTTTCAAGAAATACGCCATGGTTACTCCAAAACAATATAGCAAGCTTTATAACGCTTAAAATGTATTTTTTGTTGAGTATAGATCCATACTAACAGGAGATGATGATATGGGAAATTAGCCGTGATAGAAATCTCTGAGTCAGGAGATAAAATTGGAGAAAAACTGCTTATGCTGTTAAACGTCCAGCAGCGGCAGGCATTAATAAAATACCTTCTTAGTCAAGAAAAGAAGGATACCGATTCCGCTGATAGCCCATGTGACGGCTTTCAAATCCATGATCCGCAGGCGGAGGTCGGTGGAGTATTCACAGAGATCGAGATGGGAGAGCTGTACTTATGTTTGGAGCAGCGGCTTGTACGTGTGAGCGGACAAGTGATTGAATTGACAGCGAAAGAATTTGATATTCTTGCTCTTCTGATCACGCATCCGAAAAGAGTATTTACTTATGAGCTGATTATGGAACTGGTCTGGAACGAAGATTATATTTTTTATTCCAGAAAAGCGGTAAGCAATCACATGAGCAACCTGCGGAAGAAACTGAAATCGGCACCGGATTCTCTGGACTATATTAAAAACATTGTTGGTGTCGGTTATAAATTTGAAGCGCCATAAAAAAATATAATCCGCCATTGTTAGCAGAATAGCGGTAATCGTTAAGAATCTGGATAAACTGGCCCGCCAGCTCGCCGTGCCTTGACGATTATTTGCGATTCTGCTATTGTTGTTTCATATGCGATTTTGACACATAATAAAGACAGATTATCGCAATGTAAGGAGTAATGCAATGAATGAAAAAATCTTAGTGGTTGATGATGAAAAAGAATTGGCCGACTTAGTTGAAGTATATCTGAAAAATGATGGATATACTGTTTATAAATTTTATAATGGCAAGGATGCACTAAAGTGTATTGAATCCGTGGAACTGGATTTAGCCATATTGGATATCATGCTTCCGGATGTAGACGGGTTTCAGATCTGCCAGAAAATCCGGGAAAAGTTTTACTTCCCTGTTATCATGCTGACAGCAAAAGTGGAGGACGGGGATAAAATCATGGGACTGTCCGTGGCGGATGATTATATTACGAAGCCGTTTAACCCGCTGGAACTGGTTGCGAGGGTAAAGGCGCAGCTAAGGCAGTACATGCGGTACAAGCAGCCCGGCATAAAGCAGGAGGCTGAACGCACGGAATACGATATCCGGGGTATGACAATCAGCAAGAGCAGCCATAAGTGTATCCTGTTTGGAAAGGAAATTCAGCTGACGCCAACAGAGTTTTCCATCCTTTGGTATCTGTGCGAGCGTCAGGGGACGGTTGTTTCTACGGAGGAATTATTTGAGGCAGTATGGGGAGAACGGTATTTTGACAGCAATAATACCGTGATGGCGCATATCGGGCGTCTCCGGGAGAAAATGAAGGAACCGTCAAGAAACCCGAAATTTATAAAAACTGTGTGGGGAGTGGGATATACCATTGAATAATAAAAACAAGACCAGTCATGAAGATGACTATTTACTTTTTAAAAACAGACTGTCCCTTAAAATACTGCTGATAATGGCATGTTCTATTCTAATTATAGCGGCAGTTTATCTGTTCGTTTTAAAAGATAATTTTGCAAATGTGGTGGTAGCCATATTAGATCGTTTCATTTATCATGACCGGGATGAGGCAGTGGTTGTTTACCTGAGAACCTTTAAAGCGTATGAGACAGGGCTTTTCCTGATTGCAGTCATGGGCGTGTTTTATATCATTTTACGCCGCTATCTAGACAGTATCTCAAAGTATTTTAAGGAGATCAACCGGGGGATTGATACCCTGGTGCATGAAGATACCAATGATATCGCCCTGCCTCCGGAACTGGCTTCGACCGAAAGGAAAATCAATTCCATACGGCATACACTGACGAAACGGAAAACGGACGCCGAGCTTGCGGAACAGCGGAAAAACGACCTTGTCATGTACCTGGCTCATGACTTGAAGACTCCGCTTTCATCGGTCATAGGGTATTTGAATCTGTTAAGGGATGAGAAGCAGATCTCCGAGGAACTCAGGGAAAAATATTTGTCCATATCATTGGATAAGGCTGAGCGTCTGGAAGAACTGATCAATGAGTTTTTTGAAATTACAAGGTTTAACCTTTCAAACATCACGCTTGTGTACAGCAAAATCAATCTGACGATGATGCTGGAACAGCTGGGGCATGAGTTTAAGCCGATGTTGGCCGGAAAAAATCTTAAATGTGAATCTGATGTTCAGCCGGACATGATGCTGTCCTGTGATGCCAATAAGCTGCAGCGGGTGTTCGACAATCTGCTGAGAAATGCCGTCAGCTATTGTTATGAAAATACCACCATTCAGGTGAAAGCCAGACAGGCAGAAGACCATGTGCTCATCCAAATCATAAACGAAGGGGATACGATTCCTCGTGAAAGGTTAGAAAGAATCTTTGAGCAGTTTTACCGCCTGGATGTATCTCGAAGCTCAAGTACCGGCGGGGCCGGTCTGGGGCTTGCGATTGCAAGGGAGATTGTGGAACTGCACCATGGACAGATTACTGCCCACAGTGAAAACGGTATCACTTGTTTTGAGGTTACATTGCCCGTCGTAGGAAAATCGTAAGAAATTCCGAGATAAACCGTGTGTTATCCATAAAAGATTACGAAAACATAAATCGCTCCATTCTGATATGCTTTATATCAGGAGGGGCGATTTTTTTTGCTTTCAGAAAGGAGTTCAGGGTGATGATGGAATATCAAAATAATAATGGAAATTATGACAAAAGGAATCGTAGAAAAGCCAAAAAAAGAAAATTGCTTTTTTACAGGGCTGCATGTGTCATACTTTGTTTACTCATTGTTTCTGTAATCTTTGGAGTTGTGCATTTTTTAGGGGAGAGTAAAGATCCCGGCCTTTTATCCAAAGAAAACACAAAAACAGACAAGAACTATTCGTGGCTTACCGACGATCAGAGTGAGGCAGTACCCTCAGTTCCAGAGCCAGCCATATCCGACCAGGCTAACAAAATTTCGGTAAATATCACGGCGGCAAACGCCATTGTAATGAATAAAGACACAAATGAGGTATTGTACCAGAAAAAAAGCACAGCCAAAATTGCGCCGGCCAGCACTGCTAAGATGATTATGTCTTTGACAGCACTTGACTATTGTTCCCCGGAGGATGAAATGAAAGTAGGTGCGGAGATTGAAATGATTCAAAGCGATTCGTCAACCGCATGGCTTATGAAGGGTGATACACTGACTGTCAGACAGCTCCTGATTGCCCTTATGCTTCCATCCGGCAATGATGCAGCCTATACCCTTGCAGTCAATACTGGAAAGAAAATTGCCGGAGACAACAGTCTGACAAATAAGCAGGCTATCCAGGCATTCATGGATAAGGTAAATGAAAAAGCCATGGACCTTGGTGCCACAAACTCGAAATTTGTAGCTCCGGATGGATATGATGCCGAAGGGCAGTATACTACAGCTTACGACCTTGCTATCATTGCAAAAGCATGTTTGGACAATCCTATCATTTCGGAGATTGTAGCGAGTTATTCATCCTATGAAAAATGGCCAAACGGAAGAGAGGTCACTTACAGCAATTCCAATGAGCTTCTCGATCCGAACAGTCCCTATTACCGTCCGGAGGTGATCGGTTTGAAAACCGGGACCAGCAGTCTTGGCGGCGCATGTATTGTTTCTGCAGCGGTGATTGACGGAGAAACCTATATCTGTGTAGTTATGGGCTCTACAAAGGAAAGCAGGTTTCAGGACAGCGTTGATATTTTAGACAAAATCAAAGCCCAGTAACGCGATAAGGAGGAAATGAATGGAGAAAATAATAGACATAACTGTTTTTGGCTGCGAGCCAGACGAAATGGAGGTTTTTCAAAAGATTTCTTATGAGCTTGGTGTTACAGCCATACTCATAAAAGATTCTATATCAGAAAGCAATGCTGGATTAGCTGCTGGATGCCGGTGTATAAGCGTAAGCCATAAAGCGGAGCTATCAAAACCGATTCTTCTTGCGCTAAAAAATGCAGGGGTAAAATATATCAGTACCCGGAGCATTGGCTTTAACCATATTGATATACAGGCGGCTGGGTTGATGGGTATGGTTGTTGGCGCAGTAGAATACTCGCCGGGAAGTGTGGCCGATTATACCGTCATGCTGATGCTTATGCTGATGCGCGGCACAAAGTCTATTCTGCGTGAAACCCAGAGGCAGAATTATTGCCTGAATGACCTGCGCGGAAAAGAACTGCGGGATATGACCGTCGGTGTGTTAGGAACTGGGCGAATCGGACAGGCAGTCATGGAGCGCCTGGAGGGATTCGGTTGTAAGGTATTGGCGTATGACCGAAATCAAAAAGCAGGAGCGGACTATGTTTCGTTTCATGAGCTGCTGAAAAAAAGTGACATTGTTACACTGCATATCCCGTTGACGGAGGATACCCGCCATATGATTGGCTATGAAGAGCTGGAAATGATGAAGCAGGAGGCGCTTCTGATCAATACAGGGCGGGGCGCTTTAGTGGATACCGCAGCATTGGTAGAAGCATTAAAAGGACAGAAAATCGGCGGCGCCGCACTGGATGTTTTAGAGGGCGAAGAAGGTATCTTTTACCATGACTGCACTCAAAGAACGATAGAGCATCCTTTCTTGTCTGTCCTGCAGGGAATGCCGAATGTCATTGTTACGCCGCACACGGCCTATCACACAGAGCGGGTGTTGGTTGACACGGTTAGAAATACCATTAGAAATTGTTTGAATTTTGAAAGGAGTCTGGGAAATGTTTAGAATTAAAGTTGCAGTTCTGTTTGGAGGCTGTTCAGAGGAACATAATGTTTCGATAAAATCTGCGATGGAGATTGCCGCAAACATAGATACAAAAAAATATCAGCCTTATTATATTGGAATCACAAAATCCGGCGTTTGGAAAATGTGTGAAAAACCTTGTTTGGAGTGGGAACAATATGCGGGGGATCCTGTTGTTTTTTCGCCGGACAGAAGTACGCATGGTCTGCTGATACAAAAAGACAATGGGTATGAAATCCAGCCTGTGGATGTGGTATTTCCGATGATTCATGGCAAGTTTGGAGAGGATGGCTCCATACAAGGCTTGCTTGAATTGTCAGGCATTCCGTATGTGGGATGCGATATTCAAAGCTCCGTGATCTGTATGGATAAGGCGCTTGCATATACCGTTGTGAAAAATGCGGGTATCGCTGTGCCTGAGTTCCGGATACTTCAGGAGGGGGATCGTTTGGAAACGGAGGATTTCGTATATCCCGTTTTTGTAAAGCCTGCCCGTTCCGGCTCATCCTTTGGCGTAAACAAGGTATGCAAGGCAGAAGAACTGCAGGCAGCAATCGAAGATGCAAGAAAATATGACAGCAAGATTTTGATTGAAGAGGCCGTTACCGGGAGTGAGGTAGGCTGCGCCATACTGGGAAATGGAAATGATCTCATGGCTGGCGAGGTGGATCAGATTGAGCTGAGACACGGCTTTTTTAAGATTCATCAGGAAGCACAGCCGGAGAAGGGATCTGAAAATGCAGTCATCAGAGTTCCAGCCGCCTTACCGGATGAGGTAAGAGAACGGATTCAGAAAACAGCAATGAAGATTTACCGGATACTTGGCTGTAGAGGATTGGCCCGCATTGACCTGTTTTTGCGGGAGGACGGCTGCATTGTGCTGAATGAAGTGAATACCATGCCGGGTTTTACTTCCTATAGCCGATATCCTCGCATGATGACAGCAGCAGGTTTTACGCTTTCTGAAATACTGGATCGCTTGATTGAACTTTCACTTAGGAGGTAACTGCCATGAAAAAGAACTTTGCCTTTTTAGATGAAATGATTCCCGGAATCCGATGGGATGCTAAATATGCCACATGGGACAATTTCACCGGGAAACCGGTAGACGGATACATGGTAAACCGTGTTATGGGAACGAAGGAGCTGGGGGTTGCTTTGCGTAAGGCTCAGAAGATGGCGGAGAAACTGGGATATGGTTTGCTCTTATGGGACGGCTATCGCCCCCAGTGCGCAGTGGATTGTTTTCTGAATTGGACTTCCCAACCGGAAGACAATCTGACGAAAAAGCGTTACTATCCAAATATCAAAAGGAATGAGATGGTTGCGAAGGGGTATGTGGCCTCACAATCCAGCCACAGCCGTGGAAGTACGGTTGACCTTACAATTTTTCATTTGAATAGCGGTATGCTTGTTCCTATGGGTGGAGATTTTGACTATATGGATGAACGGTCACACCATGCCGCAAGCGGTCTGAGCGAAGAAGAATCAAAAAACCGGCAGTGTTTGCGTTATATCATGGAGAGCAGCGGATTTGAAGCCTATCGTTATGAATGGTGGCATTACGTCTTGGTGGACGAGCCATACCCGGATACATATTTTGATTTTTGTATCGCCTGATGAATCTGCCCAGATGCGCCGCAGCAAGCTGACGGGGTATCTGGCGTGGAAACATAATCTCCGTAATCTTTTGCCATAGATAGGTTCACTTTGTCTGTTACAGCGGAAACTTGACATTTGATGTCTTATTTCTGTAAAATTGACAGAGGAGGTGCCTTGAATGAAAAGCAACAGAATGTTCGGTATATTATGTATTTTATTGGAGCGGAAAAAAATAACGGCACAGGAGCTGGCGGAGTATTTTGAGGTCTCTGTGCGCACGATCCATAGGGATTTGTTGGATTTGTCCAGTGCAGGGTTCCCGGTGACTACACAGCAGGGCATTGGCGGCGGCATATCTTTGCTGCCAAACTTTAAATACAACAAATCAGTCCTGAATAAAGAGGACATAGATCTAATTGTGTCCGGCATACAGGGGTTTGCAAGCATTGATGAGAGTTCAAAAATAAAGACACTGCTTGCGAAGCTGCGCCTTGGACAGGAAGATAAGCTGCTGCTGGAGAATGATATCATCATTGATTTCACATCCTGGAACCATAAGAATACGACCATTGAAAAAATCAAAATCATCCGTTCTGCGATTGCCTCCCGGCGCCTGTTGGAACTGGAGTATTACAGCAGCAATGGATACTCCAAAAGAACCGTGGAACCTTATAAGCTCATTTTTAAAGAAGAATACTGGTATCTTTTCGCCTACTGCACACAAAGACAGGATTTCCGTGTTTTTAAGCTCAACAGAGTATCAAAGCTGGCGCTTTGCGAACAGACCTATATGGAACGGACAGATTATGAAATTCCGGTATTGCAGAGCGCATTTTCAAATGGCGTGGGGCAATTGGTTACAGTCAGAATGGATAAATCTTATGAGTTTCTGGCGATTGATTTCTTTGGCCAGAGCAATATCCGGGAAGAAAACAATTCTCTCTACGTTTCCTTTTATACGGAATACCCGGAGTGGATCGTAAGCACTTTTGCAAGCTTGGGGGATAAAGCGGAAATTATAGAGCCAAAGACGCTGCGGGATGATATCAAGGCATTTTTAGAGCAGGCCAGAAAACAATATGATAAATGAGAACCAGCGATTCTCACTTTTACGATAGGAAATGCTTTGCACAGATTGGCTCATAAAAATCCCCTTGACAAGTAAACGAGCGTTTACTATAATATTAAAAAGAAGAGGTAAACGATTGTTTACATTGTAGGAGGTACATAGAATGACTGATACAAAGGAAAAAATATTGGCCGTTGCATTGCAATTATTTGCAAAAGACGGATATGAAGCAGTTTCCGTCAGTAAAATAGCAGAAAAATTGGGAATTACGAAAGGGGCGCTGTATAAGCACTATGAAAATAAGAAGGATATTTTCAACAGTATTGTCGCGCGTATGTCACAATCGGATCATGAAATAGCACGGAAATATGGTGTGCCAGAAGATGTATTTGATTGTGCACCAGAACAATATGAGAAAATCGGATTGAAAAATCTTAAAAATTTTGCCGTTTCACAATATAGGTTTTGGACTTCAGATGAATTTGCCGCTGATTATCGTAAGATGCTCACATTAGAGCAGTATCGTAATCCAGAATCAAACAAGTTGTATCAGGATAGCCTTGTGCGTGGGCCTGTTCTTTATTTAAAAGATATTTTTCGTGAGATGATTAGATGTGGTGTGTTAAAGGAGAATGACCCATACCAACTTGCAATAGAATTTTTCTCCCCGCTTTTTTTACTTATCAATATGTCAGATGAAAATGAATCTTATGTGGATATTGAAAAACGGCTAATAAAGCATATTGATTTTTTTATAGAATCTCACACAAAGGAAAGGGAAAACAAAAATGAAATATATTCGTAGTCAAAAATATAACATTCCTGAATTACAGGCTAAAATTATGGGGCCAAATCCAGTCAAACTGGAGGAGGAACTTTTACTTCATTGCAAAATCTCCCAAAACTCCATAGTATGTGATCTTGGCAGCGGTCAGGGGTTGACTTCCCTCTTTCTTGTAAAAGAGTACGGGTTTACTGTATATGCCACGGATTTGTGGAGCGATCAGGAAGATAATCGAAAATTCTTTCGCAAAATGGGGTTGTCCGATGAGCAGATTATTCCGGTTAAGGCAGATGCCACGGCACTTCCGTTTGAGGAAGAATTTTTCGATGCAATCATCAGTACGGATTCCTATAATTATTTTGGGCGAGATCCTAAATTCCTTGACGATAAATTGCTCCCATATCTTAAACATGGTGGCTATATTTATATTGCCATTCCCGGAATGAAAAAAGATTGTCATAGTAATCTGCCACCAGAATTACTTCTCTCATGGACACCGGATCAGCTTGATTATATGCACGATATAATGTATTGGGAAAACATTATCCGCCACTGCAAAGGGGCCAGGGTAATTTCTATTCATGAGATGGAAAGTAATGAGGAAGTATGGAACGACTGGCTAAAGCAAGAAAACGAGTATGCAATCAGTGACCGTAAAGCTATGGAGGCTGGCGGAGGTAAATATTTGAATTTTATTTCTATTGTTCTTCAAAGATTATAGTCAATAAAATCAAGCAACGGACAAGTTTGATTATGAAGAAGCCGGATGCTGCCTGATTTTTCACCGAGAAGAGTCATGTGCTTTTTTATGATTCGGAACAGTATTTTAAGTATATAAGGTCAGTGCGAAAAGGGTAGGGGCATAAAGCCCGGGCAAGGCTTCATTGCAAAAAAGATATGAAACATGACAGAACGCTGTCATATTTATGGTTTATCATAGATTGCTGAAGGATGGAGGGTTATAAAAAAACGGAGGTGATACCATAGGAAAATTAGCTGTATTGGAAATATCCGAACCGGGAGATAAAATCGGAGAGAAGTTGCTTATGCTGTTGGATGCAAGACAGCGGCAGGAGCTAGTAAACTATCTTCTTGACAAAGAAAACCAGAATGGCGATTTAGCTGATAACCTGTGTATCCGCTCCGGAGCTTATGAGTTGCTGACAGAGAATGAAGGTATCTTCACAGAGATTCATATGGGTGATTTGTACTTTTGCCTGGAGCAGCGGCTGGTACGTGTGGATGGACAAGTGGTAAATCTGACGGCGAAAGAATTTGATATTCTTGCCCTGCTGATCACGCATCCCCAGCGGGTGTTCACTTACGAGCTGATCATGGAGCTGGTCTGGAACGAGGATGTTACCTTTTACTCACGCAAAGCGGTAAGCAATCATATGAGCAATCTGCGGAAGAAATTGAAGATAACACCGGATGGCTTGGAATATATCAAAAATATTGTCGGTGTAGGTTATAAATTTGAAATACCATAACAAAGATCACAAGGATTTTACTTCCCTTGTGGTCTTGTTTTGTTTATGCTCCTTTTCCAGAGAACAGATCCCATTTGTTATTGTTCCTCATAAGAATTTTGCCACTTGTCGTTACCTTATTGACAATTGTGATTGAAGTTGCTATAATGTACTTGTTCAATAAGCACATTATATGACGGATGGAGGGATCCTGTGGAAATTATAATAAGCAGTAATACGAGTAAACCCATTTATGAGCAGATTACCTCACAGATAAAAGCTATGATTATGAGCGGCGAACTGCAGACGGGCGATCCGATCCCCTCTATGCGGGCATTGGCAAAGTCAATCCATGTAAGCGTAATTACCGTTCAAAAGGCATATGAAGATCTACAAAGGGATGGGTTTATCGAAACGACAGTCGGGCGTGGAAGTTTTGTAGCGGCACAGAATAAAGACTTTTATCAAGAGGAACAGCAGCGGTTAGCGGAAGAGCATTTACAGGAGGCCGCTGATATTGGCAGAACCAGTGGAATATCGTTGGGAAAATTAGTTGAGCTTTTAACTATGTTTTATCAAGAGGAGGAGTGACTATGGATACAATCTTACAGGTGGAAAATTTAACGAAACAGTATGAAGGCTTTCAGCTGGACCACGTTTCGTTTGACCTTCCGAAAGGAACAATTATGGGACTGATTGGCGAGAATGGAGCTGGAAAGAGTACAACGATCAATGCAATTCTTGATCTGATTAAGAAAGATGACGGTACGGTTACTTTTTGGGGGCAGGAATTAGCCTCATCAAAACAGCTGAAAGAGGACATAGGCGTTGTGTTCGATGGAATCAATTTCTATGAAACATTGACGCCTGCGAAAGTGGGTAAGATCTCCGGAGCAGCCTATAAACAATGGGATGAATACCTGTATCAGGACTATTTGAAACGCTTCGGACTTCCTTTGGATAAAGAAATCAAAACACTTTCTAAAGGCATGAAAATGAAATTGTGTATCGCTGTGGCGCTTTCCCATAAACCGAAGCTGTTGATTTTAGACGAGGCGACCAGCGGTCTGGACCCGGTTATGCGGGATGATATTCTTGATGTCTTTTTGGATTTCGTGCAGGATGAAAACCATTCCATCCTGATGTCCTCCCATATCACCACGGATTTGGAAAAGGTTGCCGACTATATTACTTTTATTCATCAGGGAAAAGTCCTGTTTTGCAAGACAAAGGATGAACTGCGCTACAAATATGGAATCATTCGATGCGGTGCAGCCGGTTTCGACCAGATTGATAAAGCGGAGATCCTCGCTTACCGCAAAGACGATTACCAGTGGAATGTGCTGGTGGCTGATAAAGAAAAGGCCAGGAAAAAATATAAAGCGGCTGTCGTTGATGATGCTACGATTGACGATATTCTGCTGCTGTATGTGAAAGGAGAGCGGGCAAAATGAAAAGCCTTATATTGAAAGATTTATATAATATCGGACACAATACAAAATCTATGCTGTTTATACTTGCGGTGTTTGCTGTGGCTTTTATTCCTACCTCTGGTGTGGGAGCATATATTTTCATCTGCGGCATCCTATGCAGTATGATGATCGTAACCACTTTTTCTTTTGACGATAACTCCAAATGGGCGCGATATGCTATGATAATGCCCATTTCAAAAAGAGATTTAGTGATTGGAAAGTTTATTGTCTTAGCAATCTTTTGTGCGATTGGCAGTGTATTTGGCTTGGCTGTAGGCTTGATCGGCGGAGGCATAGCAGGCAAAATTACATTCAGCCCTGCTGCTATTGTGGAACTGCTGTTTTTAACCTTAGCGGCAACGGTAATTTCCCTCATTTTTGGAAGTATGTCAATCCCGCTGGTGTTTAAATTTGGAGCCGAAAAAGGGCGCGTTTTGCTTCTGGTATCGTTCCTCATTCCGGCAGCAATTTGTTTTGGGGCATATAAGCTGCTTGCAATACTGGGCGTGGAGCTGACAGATCAGACGGTGTTTATCCTCTTATGCTGTTCCCCGCTTATCGCGTTGGTTTGGAGTTATGGAATGTATCAAATCAGTTATCGGATTTTTTTGAAACAAGAATTGTAAGATAGGAGAGATTGCTATGAAAAAATATGAGTATGTTAATATCGAATATTCAGCAAAAGGAGTGGTGTTTTCTTATGTTGAAAAGCATAGGGAAATCATAGATAGTTACGCGGAGAAAGGCTTTCGATATATCGGTTTTGTCCCTACGGAAGTAGGGGCAAACGGCTGCATCAGAAAAATTGACTTGGTTTTTGAAAAGTGATTATGTTTTCAATCGAAAATATGGGTCTGGCGTGTTATCGAGCAGTTTGAGGCGATATGCTTCAACCATTAAATTATAAAAATTCACAAAAAATAGGACAACAGAAGGATACATCGGGAAAGAAAGCAGAATCCTCCCTGATACAATTTACACAACAAAAGCAGATGGAAGAAGTCCACTGCTTAAGTCAGGTGAATTGAAGGGGAGGAGGTGCAGTATCCTTATAGAGGGAATAAAAATTCTCCTTACACTGTTGTCCGTGGTTGAACATAAGTCTTACAACTGAATATTGTTTGGCGGCCTGTTCAAAAGCGTAAACAACAAATGCACCGATGCCTGATATTATATCGGGTATCGGTGCTTTCTTCATTGCTGTTCAGGATGAAAGGCAAGCCATTTTGCTCTATAGGTATCCAAATAAAACCGATTCCCATACTCATTTTGGACAAAATGCTTTTTGACCTGATACCAGCCCCGCAATTCAGTCCGTAAATCTGGGTCTGGAGAGATTGGCTCCAGCCATATCCGGGTAAACTGCTGGATCTCAGATAAGATTAGCGGTTTTCCGGATGGCAGGCTCGGTTCGGAAAATAACTGGGGCAGCGTAAACAGCCTTTTGGCGTCAGCAAACGGAACGGTCTGTCCATTTGGGAGCAATAGAGTATGATTGCCGGCATCAACCAGCATCCATCCATACTCCGCAGACCAGACTGGTTTTCCGTGAAAGATTGGAAGGGTTTCCGGAGCAATTGGTACAGATTGGACTGAGACCCCCTGCTCTGACCGTCCGAGGAGAAAATCCGTTGTTACACCATAGAGAACAGACATTTTCTCAAGTCCGTCAATGGAAGGAGACTTGCGTTCTCCCTCCCATGCGCTTAGGGTTGGCTGAGAGATGCCGAGTTTTTCGGCAGCCTCTGTCATCTTTAATTTGTTGATCAGCCGTGCCTGTTTGAATTGTCTTGGCATCTGTCCACCACCTTTATTCGTTTATTTGCCAATAACCATTTTTATCTGAGCCGATTCTTTCAATAATACCTTTTTCCTTTAAGCTTTTGATTCTCCCAAATACAGCTTTTCTTCCGATATTCAATTTATCAGCAAGATTTTGATAGGTGTAAGCAGGATCCTCAGAAAGAAGAGCAAGAATCTCTTTTTCTTTGTCACTTAAATTTACAGTTCCGTTTACAGTTCCATTTACAGTTCCATTTGCAGTTTCCCCTGGTCCATATACAATCCGATCTTTTGGTGCAATAAATTTGATCATAACCGAATTTCCGGTAATATCGTATTCCGGCAATGGTACACCATCTTCACGGCAGGCATCACAGATCTTTTCTATGCCGCGCCCCCAGCTTTCAATAAAACCGGCAAGATAATATACATGGGCAATATTAGGGTTAAATGGCTCAGACGAGTGCTTTTCCATGAGCTTCTCTGCAGACCAGTTTTCAGGCAGTCGGCCGCAGTTTGCAATATATAATCTGTCATTATATACACTTACCTGAATCGGTATGCCACGGGCATAGTCCTTATGGCACAGGGCATTCAAGAGAGCCTCGCGCAGTGCCGCATCTGGGACGAAATAACGCTCGATTCGTTGCATTCCTTCGTATGTGATCTTTGCTTTCATATACTTCAGATGGATAGTTTCGATAATCCGATCAATCTGGTCAAGCAGTGAACCATGTATTTCATCCTGATACCGAAGTTCAGAATCACTTTCAAAATAACCGATTTTTGTAAAAGCACCAAGCTGCCACTCTTCGGGATCGTTTGCAAAAAGGAGCATGGCAGCATTTGTTAAGTAGTCATTATTCATTAAGTGCAGCTTTTTCATCAGCGTCTCTTTTTGCTCATCTAAAGCGCTCTCATCAATACGTCCCTTTTTGGCCGCCCACTTTATAAAACGCTTAACAACACCATTATCAATATCAGAGATTGTGAAGGACGGCAAAGGAAGGTTGTCCCAGGTTGCGCCCTGTTTACGGAGCAAAAAGCTTTCCAGTTCCAATCCGGTTAATTTCTGATTCGTACTGCCACTGCGGTAATAATAAACGCCTTTGTATGAGATAGCAATAGGATAGGGCTGTACAGAAATTTCAATATACTCGGTTTCGCCATCTGTATGAAGGTTGACAGGCACAATAATACCCATAGCATCACGGATTTTATTCGGAAGATCCTCAAGTAGCTTATGGGAATTAGACAGGCCTACGGTTTCGCCATTATCGTTTTTGCCGATGTAAAGCGTGCCGCCCTGTGCATTCGCAAAACCACAGATCCATGCCAGATAGTCATCTTTCCAAATTTCTTTCCATTCTATAATCTGCATCTCAGGCATTGCTTTGTTCCTCGCATTTCTTTATATATTTACCGCTTTTAATGCGTGCATCGGCTGGCTTTTCTGCATCTTCAGGAATAAGCCATGTGTTACCGGTTTTCTGAGTTCCGGGGATACGACCCTCGCTGCAGAGGATACCTACACGGCGAGAAGAAAGTCCCCACTTTTTGCCGGCTTCCGTTGTTGAAATAAATTTCATAATTTTTCGCCCCCTTAACTTTATATATTATATTCGGTTTACGGAATAATATCAAGGGTTTTGCTAAAAATGTCAGAATGATTTCCGGCTACACTTTTTCGTTTTCACATTTCTTACCTCATTTTTATACATAAATCATATATTTATAGCTATTGACTTTCCGATTGCAACAAGTTATAATATGACTATAAAATCAATTTAGTCATATAGGAGGTATAAGGTATGTATGAAGAAGTTGGAATTTCTTCAAATAATGTTCCGATAACACTTTCTATTTGGTATACAGAAAGAAGGAGTCCTACCATTGTTTTTTTGCCAGGTACTATGTCACACCCTCTCATGTATGAGAATTTTCTATGTGGATTGAGTGAAAGAGGATTTAATATAATAGGCGTTCATTATCTTTCACACGGAAAAAGCCCTAAAATCAAGAAAAATTATACATTGGAAGATATGTTGCATAATGTATATGACACAACGACTTACGGAATAGAAAATTTCGGTAAAAACATAGCTGTCATGGGTTCCAGTCAAGGCGGGATTTTAGCTGCAATGGCGGCGGGTAGGGACACAAGGTTAAAAGCTGTTTTTCCACATAATATCATGCTGACTACATTAAAAGAAACTATGAGTCTAACAAAATATCCCGCATGGTCACACCATTTTATGGGGCTGATACAGTGGGGCTTTCGTGTAGGTGGAAAATTGCTGCCCAACTACAAAGTTCCAGGAGACGCTTATTTAGACTATGACAGAGTATTTTATAGTGAACAGGCAAAATACGATTGCTTAAATGACCCTATGCTTTTACCCTATTATCCTTTAAGATTTGTCGCCAGTTTATTCAATGCTGACTTATCGTGCCTGGAGAATGGGTCTATACAATGTCCTGTTATTTTAATTACTGCCAAAGGCGATCCGCTTTTTAGCTTTGATTATACCAGCAAAGTATTTGATTTAATTCATGCGCCGCAAAAGGAATTACTTACTTTAGAGCTTAATCGTCACATGATTTTTAATGAGGATACAGACACGACGATAAACGCATTGGAACCTACATTGCATAAATATCTCGGATAGTATATTGATAATATGAGCAGTAAATGTTATGCTTTTCGTGACGATGCTAACAATTTAGTCATAAGGAGGTTATGAGAATTGCCACGATTTACAGAACAAGAGAAAGAGGTCATCAGCAATAAACTTTTGATAGAGGGAGAAAAGCTGTTTGCATTACACGGTTTGAAAAAAGTAACGGTTGATGATTTAGTGGCCGCCGTAAATATATCAAAGGGATCTTTCTATGCTTTTTATCCCAGTAAAGAACATCTATATGTGGAAATCAATTTTCGCTTACAAAAAGAGCTATTTGAAAGTATAGAAGCAACAATTAAAAAGAAAAAATATAAGAACCATAGAGATTTAGCAAAAGACGTTATTATGCTAAGTTTAACGGGTTTGATTACTTCACCTATTCTTTCGCAGATTGACCTATCTATAATGGACTATCTGCAAAGAAAATTATCACCGGATATTTTTGAAAGCCATATGCACAATGATATTCGTATATTGGAGATACTGGAAGATCTAGGGGTTGTATTTTTGGTTCCGCATACGGTTATTATAAAATCCCTGTATTCTGTTTTGTCCTGTTTGGAACAATTCAAAGAGGATGAAGAACTGAATATGATACAAAACCTTTTAGTGAATGGGATTATTCAGCAAGTAGTAGCAGAGTAACAATTTTGTTTGGTTATTTGACAGGCAGGTAGCCAAACAAATTTTTTACATTTTATATGACTATATATCTATAAGCGTCATAAGGTTAAAGGAGGAAAAATAATGA
>CAMQZX010000030.1 GCA_947039785.1 uncultured Lachnospiraceae bacterium
TCGACGTATTCTTTCAGATTAGTAAGAGCTTCTTTATAATTCTTTTCTTCATTACTCTCTTTTTCCTCCGTTTACTGCCAAAATCTGCATCTTTTCCTAACTCACCCCCATTGTATCATGTTACCTAAAAAAACAGTAGTAACGAAATATCTCTGTCAAGGCAATAAAAACAACAGACTTTAAAGAGTAAATTCCAAGTAACTCCGAAAACCACCAACATATTTATTGTGATATGTCAGGAATATCCTCTATCATTCCTCTGAAAAAAGGACCTTTTCCAAAATCTCTGCTGCATCACGGATGCAATCCGGACAACTGCGCACCACTTTTCCAGTGTCCACACCTTTCAACTCCTTACAGACAACCGTTCCATTTTTCTTTAAAAACTGTTCTACAATCTGACGGGACAATTTATAGGAAGATCCCTTACTGTTAGGCTTCTCCAGATTACAGGTACTGTTCTTCAGTCCAGCCACCACACAAGCGCCAGATACTGCACCGCAGGTGCACTCCATCCCCCCCATGCCCAGTCCAAGAGCCTCTGTTATTTTAAAAACCTCTCCCTCATCAGCTCCCACCAAGTCACAATAAGTACAGGCCACAGCCTGTGCACAGTTGTATCCTTTATCGTGTTTTTCAATTGTTTGATCTACTCGTGAATTCATATCTTTATTCTCCTTTTTTCATTTACTTTTTCTCTTTCAGAAATTCCAAAAATGCTATGCAGCCCGCCCTTACATCGTCATAAGTAGTCTGGAAATCTCCCGTATACCAAGGATCTGCAATATCTCTTCCCAGATCACAAAAGTCTGACAGCAAATATACCTTATGCTCTGGATCATCTCCCACAATCCGCAGGATATTCCGAATATTCCAGCTATCCATTCCGATAATATAGTCGTATTTGTCATAATCCCTTCGTTCCATCCGGGTAGCCTGCCTACGGTCATAAGGAATCTTATACTTATTCAAAATTCCCTTCGTTCCCCGGTGAATATCATTTCCGATTTCTTCCATGCTGGTTGCCGCCGAAGCAATCTCGAAACAATTTTCCCTGTGTTCTTTACGAACCATATCTTTTAATACAAATTCAGCCATTGGCGATCTGCAAATATTGCCGTGGCACACAAAAAGTATTTTTATCATATTCTTATAGCTCCTTATAAGTCCTGTATTTCTTCTCAAATGCCCAATATTACAGGTTTTTCCGGTATTTAAGCTTTTCCTTGTCTCTGGACTATCTTTTCAAATCTTCCCGTATTTTCTCATGCTTTTCTCTGCAATATTGGTAAAACTGTTGGTAAAATTTTGTCCTGTACCAACAGGCTTTTCAGGCCTCCGCCACCCGAAGCAGTTCTGCCTTTGCGTCATCATACTGCACATGTGTGTAGGTGTTCAACGTCACGCTGATATCCGAATGCCCCATGATGTACTGCAATGTCTTCGGGTTCATTCCCGATTTTGCCATATTGGAACAGAAGGTATGCCTGCATACATGTGGAGTAACTTTCGGCATCTGGATACGGTAAATCTTATTGTACTTTTCAACAATATGTTCCATGTACTTCTCCCAGTGAAGAGCCACCATCGGCATATCATTCTTGTCCAGAAACAGAAACCGAATATAGCCATCCACCATCGGTTCCACTTTCGGTGCTTCCCGGTTAGCAATGATGCGGCGAAAGCATTCCGCCACTTCCTCCGTCATCGGCACATAACGGACACCGCTTTCCGTCTTTGGTTCCTGAATCACGTACTGCATCTGCGATGTGCGCTGCAGCTGATGGTCTATCTTGATTCGCATATCGCTGAACTCAATATCGGGAATAGTCAACCCACAGAACTCCGAAATCCGCAGGCCTGTATGAAAGAGGATATAAATTGCATCGTAGTATCTGCTGAAATGCCTATCTTCTTTGATAAATTTCAGCAAATCCCGCTCTTGCTTCCGGGTGATTGCTTCTCTGGTAACGGAATCATTGACGATTACAGATGCAAGTTCAAATCCAAAGGGATTTTTGCGAATCAGATCGTCATCCACTGCCATTTGAAAGGCCGGTCTAAGCACACCTCTGATAGAGTGAATGGAGCTGTACCCTCTGCCGTCCACCTGCTGGAGCTTAATCAGCCACGCCTTTGCATCTGACAAACGTACTTTATCAATGCGCTGCTTTCCAAATGCTTCTTTCTTCAGAACATTAATAACTGTCTTGTACCCGGCAACGGTATTATGACGGACACCTGTTTTCAGAGATACATACTTCTCCACCAACTCAAGAACCGTGTAATTGCCTCCGTTGGTAACAATGTGATCAAACAAATCCGCTTCGATCTGCTTTTCTTTCTCTCTCAGAGATAGCTCACGCTTCCTGCCTTTGGGTGTCGGATCATTTTTGTCCAACCGCCAACTATATACATTCTTTTCCTTACCGTCCTCATCAATATACCGAAAACGATACCTCCCATCTGTACGTTGGTATTCACCTTCACGTAAAATCCGGTTACGATTATCTCGTCTTTTTTCGCTCATGAAATCTCTCCTTTCAAAAAGGAGAGCCAGACTTGCGATGTCATCATACCACAAATCCGGCTCTCCGTATAGCTTTATCATGGAAAATCAGCACTCTGCCGCGATCTTTTTTCAAAAGTTTTTACACGACAGTCGCCTGATCCAGATACCGTTCAAACTTCTCACGCTTAATCAACGCTCTATTTCCATTCATAACATAGAAATCTCCGTTTGGATGTTCGCCAATAATCGTCCGCAGCTTTGTTTCGCCGATATGATAATATCCTGCAGCTTCTTCAATGGTCAGCGTATATCTGTGCCAAACCGGAATATCAGAATTATAGTTTTCATTAACACTTGTCTTACTACTTGCCATAGGCATTTACCTCCATAACTATCGTTGTCACAGCAGTCACCAAATGGATATGCAAACATATCCGCTTGGTTGTTGCCTGCGCATATGAAATAAGCCAGACAAGGGATGGTCGGCAACGAAGTCCGGCAACGGACTTCAAAAAACCTTGAAAACAATCTCTGTCTGGCGGTCTGCTTATCTATTTACTTTTTCTTTTATTTTTTGGTTGTCAAAGAAGAGAAAAGCCCGAAGTTACGGGATTTTTCCCGGCAACCGGCCCGGCAACGGGATAGCAACGGGATCGGCAACCGGCTCCTGATTTTCAGAATGGAAGCTCCATCTGCTCCGTGACCGGCACAAATCCGTCCGGAATATTTGCGGCTCTGTCACCCCTTTTTCCGGCCCCGTTGCCAGCGCCCGTTGCCGTGCTGTCATGCTCCCAGCCTTTTTGTCTGCCGTATTCCCCAAATATCCGGGGATTGGAGAAATACCGCCATCCCGTGATACAGTGGTTCATAATGTCATTGATCTCCCGGATTTCCCACTGCCTGGGTTCCTCATAGGGATGGTTCAATGCTTCCCGGTAAAGCTGCTTGGAGCAGACGGCGCTGCCGGTATAGCGGTCAAGGTAGGCTTGTATCATCCCCGCCTTGGTGTCCTCCGGCATAAAATCCCGCTGGTGTGCTTTCAAGTACTGTACCATTTCGGGGCTGAATGCCAGCTTAAAATCGCCGCTGCGGTAGATTTCCATAGTTTCCGCCCATACCTGCCCGATGTAGGCTCTGGAAGCGGCTTCATCGTCTAAAATGTGTACCTCCGCCCGTTCCGGGTAGGCCATGACCGGCAAAAAGCGCCGGTTCCCGGTGCGGTCAAGGGGCAGGAAATCAAGAGCGTTGGAAGAACCGCCAAATACACACTGCCTCGGCCTGTCCTCCGGGTGGACGGCATACGGCACTTTATAGACCTCCTTCTGGCGGCTCAGAAAGGACTTGATTTCCTCAATGCTTTTGGCGTTGGCTGTGGCGAGCATCTCCGACATTTCAATGATCCAGTGGCCTTGCAGTTTCCGGTACACGTTATCATCGTCCAGCTTCCGCAGGTCATCGGAGAACCATTCATCCCTGACCGCAAGGAAGCGGAAGAACGTGGATTTCCCGGCTCCTTGCCCGCCCACCAGGCAGAACATCACCTCGAACTTACACCCGGGTGAGAATACCCGGCATACAGCCCCCAGTAAAAACAGCCGCAGGGCTTGGTAGGTGTATTCGTCCGTGTCGGCTCCCAGAAAGTGCCGCAAGCAGTAACGGATTCGCTCTGTGCCATCCCACACAAGACCGTCAAGGTACTCCCTTACAGGGTGGTAAGCGTTTTCCTCGGCGGCAAGCTCGGCAGCGTCCTCAATCTTTTTCTCGCTGGTAAGGTTATAATTCTTTTCCAGATACAACCGGATATACTTCATATCGATATCCGTCAAGGCCCTGCCGGGGCTGCGCCGTTTGCGGATGGGCTTTATCAGGTCATTGCGCTCTGTCAGAAGGTTCTTTGCGATTGCGCCGGACAGCACCGGGTCATACCGGAAAACGATAAGGCAGTTCTGGATACTGTTGCGGACACCGCCTTTCTCGGTGCCCTCCAGCATGGACTTTACTTCTTCAACGCTCCTGGGCGGCGGCGCTTCGTTTATGGTGTCGGCTACAGCCTGCCGTACCTCCGGCGGCAAGTTCTGCCATTCTTTGTTCAAGGCTCCTCACTTCCTTTCCGTATTCGATAATCAGGGAAGCACGTTCCCCCATATCAGCGGACAGCAGCACATCCAGCAGGTATCCCACATGGCTCTTGTGCTGCAGGGCTTCCGCAAACAGAGGGTTCCATTCTTCCCCCGGTGTCTGTGGGGCAAACTCCTTTTCCCAGCGGCTCAGGAGATGATAATAATCGGACAGCACCCGAAAGCAGTACCGCTCCATACGCTTAAACTGCTGTTCCGGCGTTTCCTGCCGGGGCGGCGGCTTTGCCCGGCTCCTTCCCGGCGGCTCTCCATCCTCATAAGAGATGGAAAAATCCTGCGCCAGCCGCAAGGCGGCTTCTTTAACAGGCAGGCCATAAAGCCGTGCTGCAAAATCAATCACATCCCCGTCTGCCTGGCAGACGAAGCAGTGGAAGCGGCGGTCTGCCTTCATGCTTGGATTTTTATCATTGTGGAACGGGCAGACGCACATCCCGTTCCTGTTCACCCGGATTCCGTATTGCTCCGCAGCCTGCCGGGTGGTAACAGACTGCTTTACGGCTTCAAATACATTCAATCGATCTCCTCCTGAAAATAATTAGAATTAGAAAAAGCACCTGTCATTCCCTCGGTGAAAATGGCAGACGCCTGGTTGCTTAGTGTTCCATATCCTGTTTTTTCTGTTGCCGAGGTTGCTCTTGTCTCAGCTCCTCCCTCTGCTTTATGCCCTCAATCTTCCAGTTCAGTTTCTGCGTGACAGACGCTTTCTTCCCCGGTTCCGGGGCTTCCCTGCGCTGGTCGGGCGGCAATACTGCATTAATCCAGTTCCGCACATGCCGCAGTACCTTCACTTCCGACTGGATCGCTGCCAATTCCTCCTGCCCGGCGTCCCTTTCTTTTGCAAGCTGTCTCTGCTCTGAGCGAAGTTCATCCCGGTTATATGGAAGCTCAGATTCATGGACTTTGAAAAACCGTCTTGCTGCAAAAAAAGCGCCCAGTTCCTCCCGGTGCGCTTCTGCAAATTTCTCTTTCTTCCTTTTCCAGCCGATGGCGGCATATTCCTTATAAACGCCTTTGTTTGCTTCATGGTTTGCGATATGGGAGAGGACGGTATCAATAGCCCCTGTTCGTTTTTCTTTCTTCTTCATATCGGCACGGATAGCAGCCGCTTTTCGGCTGACCTCATCCAGATGGGCGTCAAGGCTCTCCACAGTATCGATCTCCTTCTCCTGCAGGAAACGGATTGCTTCCGTCACTTTGTTAAAATCGGCAACACTGCATTTAAGTTGCCCCTTTGCCGCCCAGCCGGTGCGTTCTTCCTGCCGCACATTGATATACCGGATAAGCAGTTCCTGCAGTGTCGGTTCCTTTTCCTGTTCCAGTGCTTCCATGAGTGCCTCTTTCTTCTCATGCAGGTCAGAGAGCCAGCCTCTCAGGTGGCGCACCATCTGCCGGATGGACTGCATAAGGCTGTTTGCCGCTTTTATATCCCGGTTCAGGTTCCCGATACTGGTCTGGATACCTTTCTTCTCCATATGGCTGGCGGCGGCTCCCATGTGGACGGTGGGGATTTTGTCAATGCCTTGTCTCTCATAGGAGCGCAGGTCAAGGCGCTCGGTACGTCCGGTAGCTTCCAGATAGCGGTTTGCGGTATCAGCCCAGCCCTGCCGCCAGATCTCTGCGTATTTCTGGTTGTTCCAGTCCACAATGTTCTCCTTGTGGCTTTTCCATCTGCCGGACGCAAGCCGGATTCGTTCCCCGTTCTCGTCAAGGTCATAGACCTTACGGCTCTTGGAGCGCCATTTCCCTTTTTCATCCATCGCCCGAAGAGTGAGCAGGATATGGGCGTGTGGGTTCCCGTCCCCTTTGTCATGGATGGCAACATCTGCAATCATACCTTTGGAAACAAAAAACTCCAGGCAATAGTCACGCAGCAGATCAGCATACTGTTCCGGGGGCAGTTCCCTCGGAATGGCAAGGATGATCCTGCGAGCAAGCTGGGAGTCCCATCGTCTTTCCACAGATTCCGCAGAGTTCCACAAGATGTTTCGGTCTGCGTACTCCGGCGGCGCATGGGGCGGCAACATGATTTCCTTGTGGATGACTTCTCTCTTATGACCGTAATACTTTTGCTCCTGATCGTACTCAGAAAACAGCCTTTCGCCGCTCTGATAGGCGGCAGAAGCAACAGCGGAACGGTCTTCGCTCCGTTTGATGATAATAATATCATAGTGCGGACACGGCATAGTGTGGCCTCCTTTCTCCCGGTTTCCGGACAAGAAAAAGCAGGAGACCTTTTCAGATTTCCTGCTTGATAGTGTCGCCGGTAGCGGCTAATTATTCAGTTTTTTGATAGGCTGTCAGTTCAACAAACTTGAATTGTGCGAGCGATGCTTCTTGACCGTAGATCAAGAAGATGGGCTTCCTTTGCCTATTCTTTATAAAATTCCTCAATTGCCTGTGCGAAAAATTCTGCAGCCCGTTCCCCATACTTTTCGTCTATTTTTGATTTTACCATTGGGTCCTGATAAGAATGTGCAACGGAGAGCATCATGCCCCGCTCATCTTTAATCTGACTGAACTGCTTCATCACAAATCCATATTCGGCAACAAGCTCTTTTACCTCGAAAGAATCTACAGGGCAGTTAATTTTTGTAATCAACTTATTTAAAATTACCTCTATCCGTTTAGTATAGCTTTCTGCAACTTCTTTACTGACAGGTTTTTTGGCGACAGACAGGTATTCATCTTTTCCGCCATACCACTCAACCACCTTTGCATAACTTTTCTGCATTTCTTCTCTGGAAACCACTTCCATATAATGCTCTTTCCACTGTTCAATACTCCCAAACTCTTTAATTGAAAGTTCTTTCATATCCTCCGGCATATGCTCTAACATAGCCTGAAACATTTCTTCGATTTCTGTTTTGTTGAAAACCGTAAAGTCCATCTTATTCTCTCCTTTCAGAATGTCATCAATGCTGGATATCAGGCGCTCCATACGCGCCTTTTTAGCAACCAGCATATTTTTCTGCATTTGCAGAATTTGGTTTCTGTCAAGATCAGGATTTTCCATAACAACTTTGATTTCCTTTAAAGGGATATCGAACTCACGGAAGAACAAAATTTGCTGCAAAGTCTCCAAGGCTTTATCGTCATAAAGCCGGTATCCCGCTTCACTTTTTTTAGTGGGCGTAAATAGCCCTATTTCATCATAATAGTGAAGCGTGCGCACGCTGATACCTGTAAGTGCCGATATTTCTTTTACTGTCATCATTCTGTATGCCCTCCCTGTTCTTGATATAAACACTCTACTCCATGACGTTCCGTGAGGGTCAATAGGATTTTTTAAATTTTTATTCTTAATCCTAAAATAAGCAAAGGGCATTATCTGCCCCTGCCAAATTTCGATTTGTCACTGGCTCCATTATACTTGATTCCCCCTGAAAAGTATAGCAGGATTTCACAAAACTTGTCGGACGGAAACAGCTTGCAGCGCAAGGTGCTTCTGGACGGCAAGTCCACAAAAGGGTAGCTGGCGGCGGCCAGCGCAGGGGTGCAAAACGTCCAGTGGACGTTTGCCCTGCACCGACCGAAGCGGAGCGGAGACGGTGTAGCGTCCCCTGTGATGATTGAGTGAAACCGCAATCATCCGCCCTCTGCAAGGGGCTCCCGGCAGGGCGCAACGCACCACTTTCCAAGTGGTGTATAGTTGCGCCCTCTTTCAGAGGGGAAAGCCCCGGCTTGCCGCTCTGAAAGCAATTATGGCCGTTCCCGGCCTGGCTGCTTTTGTCTTTTCGCTGTTTTCTTTGCCTTGCTCTGCGCCTTTGCTTCGGCAAGCCTGCGCCGGATGGAATTGTCCCTCTTCTCAATGAAATGCTGTTTTGTGGCAGCAATAAAGCGGCGGCACTCCGGCTCCGGGATTGCTTCCAGTTTGCGGATGGTATTCTCCACGATCTCCTTTGTCTGCCTGTCATGGATCATAGGTATGATCTCTTTCAGCCCGGCAAGGGTTTCTTCTTTCGTGCTGGCGGCATATTGATAAACCATATCCAGCTTATTTATATAAAATCCATATTACTCCGTTTCCTCCTTCTGCGTGTTGCTGAATATCCTCTGCATCAACTCATGGGTATCACTCTGGTGGAAGAGCAGTTTTAAAAACGTTTCCACCTGTTCATCCGTCACCGCTTCCGGCTGGGGAAAATAGCTTTCCAGCATTGCCCCTCTGGTGCAGAGCCGGTGCGTCCGTTCTTTCCGTGTCAGTTCCTTCGCCTGATGTTCCAGTACCTTTTTCTGCTGCTGTGCTTTGCGGAGCTTCGCTTCGACTTTTTCAATCTTCTGGGTAATCTTTTCAATTTCTTCATTCATGGCGAATTTCCTCCTTTCCCGGAATCAATACATAAATCCTGTTCGCTTCCCCAACGCCCTGCCGTACCCGCATAATCAGCCCGGCTTCCTCCAACTCATTCAGGGAGCGCTTGACGGTCATATGGCTGCGGGAGAGTGCCGCCGACAATTCCATAATCGGGAAACGGATAAATAGTATCCCGTTCGTATCCTCCAATCCGTTTGCCAGGGCAGCGTCCAGCATACAGGCATACATGATTTTTGCGGTGCTGCTGACCGGGAGCCGCAGCGTGGCTTTTGGCAGCGGCATACTTGGCGGCAGGTCTGTATCCGCTGCCATAAATTCAAATTCCATTCAGTCGGTGTCCTCCTTTCTACGCTTTGAGCGCTTCGATAAATAACGGGGGCACTCCACAATCACAGCCCGGCTGCTCTGCCTGCAGTCACGCTGGCATTTCCGGCACAGGTCATTGTAGGTCTTTCGTCCCCGGCTATTCAGAAAGAAAGCAAGTTCTCATTTCTGCTTCTTTGACATCCTCGTCATAGTGCCTCCTTACAAAAAACCGCCCTTTTCAGCCATAACAGCGTGAATGGGCGGACAGTGGTTTTTAGTGTCAGGTTTCGGGGCGGTTTTAGGGCAAAATCCGGCCATAGAGCCGCCCGGAAATCCTTTGGAATAATACGGGTGGGGCAGACTATGCCCCATCCCGTTTGTTGTGTTTCGGTATCATTTTGGTGTCCATTTTGCCGTTTTATCCTGGTGCCGTTCCTCCCCTGAATCTCACAGCGGCGTATCGCTCCCTTTGGTACGCTCGTTGCGTCCAGGGTTCCTCCATCTCCCTGCCGCAAGTCATGGCGCTACATCCCCGGGGACGCATATCCCACACAGGCCGGTCATTCGATTGGAATAATCCATCGATGAACTAAGCCTATTATGGAACATTTTCGTGCCCTGTGCCGTATGTCCGCAAAGTAGGAATGCCGCCCCAAAAGAGAAAATTCCCACGATTGCGGAACGGTATGCTATAATTGTTTTGGCGGTGGCAAATGCCGCAGGAAAGGAGCGTCAGCCTATGAAAAGGGGCATTACCATACAGGAGCGGCTAAAGGATTTACGCACCGAACGGCATTTACGTCTCGAAGAACTGGCACAGCAGACGGGCATTTCAAAATCGGCGCTGGGCAGCTATGAGAATGACGATTACAAGGAGATCAACCACGGCAACCTTGTCACGCTGGCGAAGTTTTACGGCGTGTCAACAGATTATATCCTGTGCCTGACGGAAAACAGAAATCACCCAAACACAGAACTTACGGAGCTGCATTTGAGTGATGATATGCTGGATTTATTGAAAAGTGGGCAGATCAACAACCGGCTGCTCTGTGAGATTGCCACCCACGATAAATTTAAAAAGCTGATGACTGATACAGAAATCTACATGGACGGCCATGCAACCGCCCGCTTTCGGGATATGAACGAAACACTGGAAGAACAGCGGCTTGCCTTGATAGGAGAACATCAGCTTATGGACGGCGATCTGTACTCGGAAACATTACGGGCCGGTCAGATAGAGGAAGAAGATTTCTTCTGCCACATCACGCACAAAACATGGGACGCAATCCTTCATGACATCCGCAAAGCCCACGAACATGACATAGACAGCACGTCGGATTTTTCCCTTGCAAAAAAGATGGCAAAAGAAATCCAGAATGCCCTCCGGTTCCCCGGCGATCACCTTGCAAAAATCTGGAAGGTGATTTTCACCCAGTTTGGCATAGACTTTGATAAGCTGTCCGCAGAGGAACAAAAGCTCCTGAAAAAGATACTGGCAAAATCGCCGGTAATCAAAAATAACCCTCTGAATATGCGGCGCAGAAAATAAAAAACTGCCGCTGTATGGAAAAACATTCCTGCATCGGCAGTTTTTTCTGGCTGTTCAGTTTCTGCATTTCTTTCGGTTAAAATTATTCTGCAGCATTTTTCAGGTCATAATACTGTACGATCAGCCGCAGGGTTTCCTCGTCCACATTCGTCTCCCTGGCTGTTTCCTCCAGGGATTTCTTTTCCACACAATGACGCTGATAAACCAGCGCTGCCAGCTCACATGACTGTGCGATCATTTCTCCCAGCAGTGCTTTCATCAGTTCTGCAAATTCCACAACATCCGTGGGTGTCCCCTCAGCGGCATTTTCCCGAAGCAGTTTGGAAAGCTCCATTGCCTGACGTTCCGTATCGCAGCCGCTTACCATATTTTTCAGGAGACCATGAATCATTTCCTGCTCATTCCTCTCCATTTTGGCAAATAACCAGACCATTTCCACCGCTTTTACGTCTATATCCGCTGGCAGCGGCGGTAACTGAATGTATTCTTTCTGCATAAATCAAAATCCTCCCGCTCATTGTTCTTTTGCATATTCGATCTCTATTTCATATTTTCCATCATCATATCCGATCTGTAAAGTATAATCACCAATCCTCATTTCCCCATCATCCACCGGATAAAATTTCTTTTGCCCTGCGTCAAAGATTACAAATTCTTCTACTAGCTGGTTCTTCACCGCCTCCAGCATTTTGCGGATACAGTCATCACAAAACAATGATTTCATCCTCTGGACGCTGACTATCCCCCGTTCCCTCTGTACGGTCACATTTCCACGCATATTTCCCGGCGTTTTCGTGATATGCAGGCTTGATCCGCTGACCTCATCATAACCAAAGCTCATGCTCGTACCATTATATTCGCCCTCATTCGGGTTCTCCTCTTTTTCAAACAAATCCAGCTCGTAGGGCTGCCCGGTATTCGTACACACAAGATAAATCTGCGAAGGGAAGTCCACCGTGCAGATACGGCAGGTTTCCGCTGTGTTTGGAATGTACTGGATACAGTTTTCTATCTCCTGCCCATATTGAGAAAATACAAGATCATTCCGTATGGTTTTGGCGATTTCGTCATATTCGTCCTGCGTTGCAGAACCGAGATAAGTTGCTATCGTTTTCATGACTGCTTCCATGCCCTCGCTGTTCTCACGGCTCACCCGGATGTTGCTGACTGCAATCACAAAACTGGATAGGCCAACTGTAACCATGCAGGCCATAAAAGCCCCATACCTCAGGTTTCTCTTGTCAGACTGACTTAAATGATATACAGAACCATCCAGCTCATCCTCCCGCCAGAAATGCCGCCATTTCCTTTTTATTGCGCTCCATAACTTCTTCATATCCCACACCTTTCTGTTTCAGACGCAAATATCATTAAAAATACTGTTTCAGGCTACTCCTACATCATAAAGTGATGTCACTAGACTGTCAAGTGACTGTATATTATTTCCAAAATTTCGATTACCATTTACCTAGACTCAAATCGGAGGGACAGGGATATGGCAACCAATAAAAGAGTATTTACCTTGCGTCTGTCGGACGAAGTATTCGATAAAATAGGCATTCTGGCTACAAGCGAACACCGCTCTCTGACGAATTACATTGAATACATTCTGATTCGTCATTTAGAGGAAGTGGAAAAAGAGCGTGGAGAGATAAAAGCAGAGGAATAAAGCAGTCAATTACATCTTTCATTTCGTTTTTATATACAAAGTGCTATCACTTGACAGTTCAGTGGATGTATATTTTCAGGGCAAATTGGTTTACCATAAATTCATACCCGGAATGGAGGGCAGGAAGATGGCAACCAACAAACGTGTATTTACTCTGCGTCTGTCAGACGAAGTCTTTGACAAGATCGGTATTCTGGCTACAAACGAACACCGTTCCATGACGAACTATATCGAATATGTGCTGATCCAACATCTGGAACAGGTGGAAAAAGAACGTGGCAGGATCAAAACCGATCAATTACAATAAAATGAACCGTAAAAATAACCAGGCCGAGTTTCTCAGTCTGGTTACTTTATGCAGTAGAACAAAAATCAATACCTGTGAACCGCAGCCAACTGCAAATGGCTTCTATAAAAAATTAATATAAAGTGTCCACTCTACTTAAAGAAGGCGGACAAAGGAATAGTGCCTCTATATAAGTTACCCAATATTATGTCTTGTATAGTCGGATGTTAATCTTTATCCTTTGTTTCTGAAGTTCCTCATCATATGGGACTTCTATCCCTTCTTTGAATATCATAAGTTCACTTGCTTTGCACTTGGAAGACACGCTATAATTCAGATCATACAAACACATCGAATAATCCCTGTAGATCTCTTCTATTTCCGGCGCATCATCATAGGTAATAATCCAGTCACATTTTACATGGTCTCTTATCGCTCTCTCAATACGAACATGGTCTTCTAATTGGAAGTAATTCATATAAAGTTGTTTCCCCTTCTTAAAATACGGAGGATCAAAATATACAAGTGTATTTTCCTCATATAGAGGGATATATCGTGTAATAAAACTATTAATATCCTTGTTGTAAAGCTTTATATCTGATTTTCTCTCAGCGATACTCTCTATCCTTCGGATTAACTCTTCTCTATTGAAACGCGCATCCATCTTCCATGATCCAGACTGATCCATCCCACCAATCACACCGCCCTTGATAATACCAGAACGGTTTGTGCGATTCATGTAAAATGTTGCAAATCCAAGTTCAAAGCTGTATTTATCGTTTCGCATGAGACAGATATTGCGCTGTCGGTTCCATTCTTCCACAGTAATGGGAACAACTGCAAGTTCCGCTATAAATCGATCAGTCTCAGTAAGGACAGCTTTCCAAAAAGACCAGATTCCTTTATCATAGTCGTTGATGACTATCCTACTGACAACACCTCGAAGGAGGAGTTCAATTGCAATGCCTGCCCCGCCAGCAAAAGGCTCGATATATGTTCCTCCATTATGTCCAAGTTGCTCAATCATGTACTTCATAAATTCAGCCAATTTACCTTTTCCACCAGGATATCTCAATGGGGAATAGAACATATATCTCACCTCCTTTGCTTATTCATTGATTTTTCCCAGATACTCTATGAAAGTATTTGGAAGCCAGTCTGATAAATTGTATAGGTTCAGATACAGCTTACCTTTTTCATTTCTTTCCCGCTTTCTTAATGAGGGAATAACTTTAAATGCAATATTATCTTTTGCAGACATGCCTTTTGACTCTCTGATCAGTTTCTTCAGAGGCGCCAGATAAATTTCCTGCTCTTCTTCTGAATAATCTTTCGGATATTTTCTATCCAGAGCATATTCGAGGAGCTGTGCACCCAGCGTTCTGTCAAAGATGTCATGGTTTCTCTGGTTATAAAAATTATCAAGGCAGTTTCTGCATGACCTCGAACAGGTGCATCCAGTCAAGATTTCTTTTGCTCTTGAAAGGACATCATCCAGCACTCCGTCCTCTCCGATAAGGGAAGAATAGCCGGCACCGCTAGCCAAATTGTCATAGAAGAACATCTCGATATGTACCTCACCATTTTCCTCAAAACGTGTTCTCCATCCACCGTTAATTTCATTGTAATCAATATCCAGCGAAAGAGACACCGCCCTTTTGATTGCCTCATGCAAGGTCGTTGCAGCAGAACGGAGAATATTCTTTTCCTCACTGTCATAATTTGATACTAACTTCTGATTGTCATATCTAATATCTAACATAAACATATCCGTCAGGAATTCGTATCCGAGATAAATATTTGTTGCAACTGTACCTTCATGTCTGCAGAGATTACGGTCATGGTAAGGCTGGGAGAATCGGAAATCACTTGTCTGAAACGGTTCCGCTACCTCTGCTCCACCGCATTTAGTACAGATATTAAATCCTTTTTTTCTCTTTCCCATATTGACGGTCAGTACTTTGCGGTTCTGAAGATTTGCGAAGCGGATGTGACTGTGCTTATAATTCTGCATCTCCGTATCTTTCGGAACATAGGAATAATATGGAGCTTCCGCATATGTCTTCTCTTCTTCTTCGTCTTCATACTTAACCGGATCGCCCTTAACCGGAGCAAATCCCCACGGCTTAATCATTGAATGCCTCTCTACCGGTGCATGGCAATAAGGGCATTCCGTATATTCTCCCTGCCCTTCACCGAACCAGTTGCATTCCGTACAAACAATAATATCTTTCTTGTAATCCTTACTCGTAAAATAGTATTCCGCCTGATTATGCTCATATCCCTTTGGTCTCGGATTTGAATATAGTCCACCACTCTTGTATATCTTCTTGTCAATGGTAATGAAACGCCCTGGGGCATATTCACTGATGGCAACAGCAATGTCTCTTTCAGGAGCATATTTAACGTCCTTAGGAACTCTCCTTCCATATTCGGAATCCTTTTCCACGCAGAATCTTACAACATTCTTTGGGAAGGAATAGGAAGGAATATATCCTTCGGAATAGAATACATCAAATGATGACGTTTCTTTGTCCCCGTTGAAATACTCATTTCTCTTGCCTTCTGAAAGCACCATGTCCCTTATCTTGCAGAACATCTCAACCGTGCTGTCTGTCGGAAAATCAAGTGACTGTACATGTTCGATAAAAGCATCTGCATATTTCTCACAGAATGTTACAATACCAACATCGACAATACTGTCAAACTTGCTGCGCATAGGTTCTGTCGACATAAAGCTGTTTAACGCTTTCATATTGTAATGACGCTGTTCAATCTTCGGATTGCTCCTATCGATCCATGGTTTTCTAGGTTCTCCGGAGATCATCTCATCTGGATGCTTAAAGTAGTGGCTGTCATGGACACCTCCGAAAGCATAGGCAACGATGGTGGAAATGCCAGAATTCTTTCGGCCTGCACGGCCTGCTCTCTGCTGGTAGTTCTCACGCATAGGAGGAATGTTTCGCAATCCTACTGCTGTCAGAGAACCAATATCAATACCAACCTCCATTGTAGTAGTACAGCTTAATACGTCGATGGAATTCTCACCATACTCGCCGACATCAATATCCTGGAAGCGAATCTCATAGTCCTCGGTTCTGCTTAAGATGTCGCTCGTTGTTTCCTTATGGGAGAGCTGCGCGGTATGTTCCTCAGTATCAATGGTGTGAATTTTTTCTTCGCCATCAATGGCTGCAAGTATAGGTTTTCTCCAAAAATCAAATCTGGAAAAGTCCACATTAGTGATGACATGGAGATTTCTGGATTCAAAACAGGAACCGCAGTAATCACCAAGCTTGTAAGGAGAAATTTTTCCGCATCTCTCACATCGATACCAGTCGAAATTCTTATCCGTAATGACAATCTTTACTGCATCAAGTTTAAGGTAATACCGCTGATTTGTCCCCGGTCCAAAGAAATTGCTCTTTATGCAGTTCAGAAGTTCTCCCATCTTTCTATCATTAAGCCCAGTCATATCTTTTACAATCCGAATGAACTTTTTATCAACAGAAGCGACGAAATCTCCGCCAAGACCAAAGGACTGAATCTTACTTCGTCCCGGAAGGTTTCTTCTGACATCATCCTCAATAGCATTACCAAGAGCCGCACTTCCGTCCATGACATCCCAGAAAAGCAAGACTAAGATGGAACGAAGCATTTCTTCATCGATTACAATGTCATAATCATCCTCAAGCTCATAAGCACAGTCTTCTAGAGCTCCGTCCATAGGCCCGAGGAAACCGAGACCGATATCCTTGAACGAACGTGGACTCTCTGTAAAGAAGTTTAACAGCTGTTCGTAATAGTCATATGGCAGCGGTTCAAAATTTTCCTTTGAAATATCCTTACGTTTTCTAAGTTTTTTACGAATCTTCTCAAGATGATCATGAAAGATATCCGCGCTTCCGCCTGAGAAGAATTCCAGTCTCTGCTCCACGCAGACCGCAAGGAAAGCGTTATAGAGTTCTTTTAGTGAATGTTCTCTTCCATCTGTCAAAAGTTTCTTTGCAGCCAACATAACAGCCTGACGGAACCCATCCGCATCGGATGATTTGGACAGGTCAAGTGCAAGCTTTGCCGCATTTTGTCTGGAATCTGAGAACAAAAGCACCTTCTTGCCTTCGTTAATGAGTTCCGACCTTGCCGGTTGAAGCTCAAACTGTGCTTTGGTCAGGTTATAGAAAGGGATGTTACCTTTTGTTGCCAGATCCGTAGGCTTCTTTAATGGCATAATCTTTTTGCATTTTGGGCATGTACCAAACATAAAACGATTATGTTTTTCATCATATTCCGGATAGAGAACTTTAAGTAGTCCATCATCATTTTGGTAGTCAAGATAAAGTTTTCCTGTTACAGGGTCGAGATATCCCGCTTTATCTTTACTTTTCAGCTCATATCCATCCGGACAAATGTAAAGAAGCATCTCCGTCAAGTCATTCGCTCCACCACTTAGCCCTTTATTCGGAAACACATACCAGTATCCTGTCCCAGATATCTTTTGGACATATACCTTAAAATACAGCGCTCCACATTTGATATGGTTCACAAGCTCATATATCCTGCCACCACATCCGCACTTTTCACGAGGAATGGAAATCACCTTACCAAGAGAAAGCTTTTCCTCATCAGAATATTTCGCCCCACAGGTACACTTTGGATTGGAACAGGCATATAATCCCTGGATCCCGCGGACAAACATATGTAGTCTAACAGGAAAAAGAATCTCACCATTCTTTTTTGCGAGGGATACAATAACGAGCAATGCGTCAAGGGCATCTGCTGCATACTCACTGTTTCCAAATATCTTCTCTTTTAATTCTGTATAGGATTTTGCACCGTCCCTGCACAATTCATGAAGTCTCATGAATGCCTGATAATCTGGAAGATTTTCAAACAGCCATTCCTGTGCATCTGATACGGAAATATCAAAAGGCAGCTTAATCTGGAACACATTTTGCGCAAAAGCGCAGACTCTTGCGCTAATCTCTGCCTCCGTTACCTGACTCGTTCCGATTGCAGCAAGAGCCGCAGCATCCGTCATTACCTTAAAGTCAGTACGGACATTTTCCTTGTCACCAAAAAGAGGAACACATTCGGAATATTTCTTTCCAGTAAGCCCATTAAAGAAGTCAGAAATAGCCTCTTCGTCTTCCGTTGGCATACTTGCGGTCGTAAGAATAAACTGTACTTTCTTAAGAGAAATATCAAGACGTGAAAAGAGCCTGTCAAGAAGGAGCGCAATTTCTCCGCCTGCGGAACCTCTGTACATATGAGCCTCATCAAGGACGATGAGGAGTCTGTTTCCCTCTGATTTATTCAGCCATCCTTTCGTATCATCCCATATACCTGCCTCCATCTGGCGCATGAGCATGTACTCAAGCATGGAATAGTTAGTAATCAGGATATCCGGGGTATTTGCCTGAATCTCAAATCTAGTGATATATTCTGCATCATAAGGACCAGGCTTATGAATGCTGTTCTCAAGATTGTCGACAAAATCCTTCAACCCTTCATCTCCGCCGTATCTCGCAGGATATTTATTGATACTCTTAAGTCCGTTTATCTTTCTTAACTGTTCTTTCCGTTCGTTTTCCGTTGCGCACTCATCCACAAGATACTGTTCACGATATGTCTCTGCGAGTTTGATATTACTCTGTTTCTTTGATTCTCCTGAATACGGGGTTCTTCCAGTATACATACCAAAATGTGGGATACGCCCTGCACCCGAGGAAGATATAAAGATATCCATAAACTCTTCTGAACCCATAATCTTACGGAACCTGGCAAGCTGGTCAGATACTAGTGCATTCATAGGATAAATGATAAGAGTTCTTACAGCCGGCTTTTTAAAATCTTCCGGTCTGTTTAGAGATTCCTCGATAGCACGCGCAATGATCGGCCAAAGAAAACACTCTGTCTTACCGGAGCCTGTACCGGTAGATACAAACAGGTCTTTCCCCTTCAATGCACTTGTAAGAGCCTTTACCTGATGGGCAAAGGGAGTGGAATAAATGCCGAGCTTTGCATCAACAAGCTTTAAAAGGACTTCCTTAACATTATCCTCAATATCAGCTGTACGGATACCATCATTTACCTTGCGGTAGGAAGAGGATGTCTCGATGTACGGTTCCCTTGCAATGTTAATATCTTCCGGACACATCTCTCCGAGAATCTCATCTGCATATAGAAGCAATGTTTCACTGTTGGCAAGATAATCTGACTTGATATAGTTTACCAAGCGGTTCCTTATTACCTGGTAGTACTGCTGTACTCCGTTCATGTTTCTATCCATAAAATTCACCATTTCTTGCAGTAAATCCTATCGCTCCAAGGACTTCTGCAGTCTGTTCCGTCAATTCGTTTCGTATGATAAAATTGTTCCGATCGGAAAAAACATATCTTGGCCATGCATTCATAAGCAGATAAAAGTATTCTCTATTCGGCAGTTGTCCAAGAATGCGAATATAGGAATATTTCTCATCTATCGGACATATGAGAAGCTGCATCGGATTGTCGTAGTGCTGCTTAAGAGCAACATATAACCGTCGGAATTCTGCTCCCGTTAGGGCGTCAAGCTCATCCATGCTGTTATCATCAGCGTAAAGAAGCGTGCCGTTCTCTTTTCTAATAACTCTATAATATGGTCCCATCGTACTTTTCCGTGCCATCGTCATATTGGATTTCATGTGTCCATGCCACGAGCTAGATATATTTCCATAATAAAACGGGTTGAAAAACTCCAGCTCCTTCACATCGATATCCCGCTCATCAAAATCACACTCGTCATATTTTACTTTTAAGTATTCTTCCGGTGTCAAACTGTCACGTATGAGAAAATCATTTAGTTTTACTTCATGTTTGCCGCTTCTGCAGTGGATTCCAAGCCCGTTTACAATATAGCATGTTGCTGGCAGTCCAAAGTATAAATAATCTGTATCAAAGATTCTTACTGTTTCCCCACTATTATTCAGAACATTGTAATTATTATCAAGAGTCAGCAGATATCCTGTCTGTTCATAGATATTCCGGATAAACACAGCGATATCAGTATTTCTTGGTGCAAACATAAAATGTTTTGCCATCGGACACAGCTCAATATATTTTTTAGACAAGTCATGCAGCAAGATGCTCTGTGCGCTCTTGCTAATTCCCTTCTTGTTTTCCTTTTCACTGAGTGCTGATTTAAGGCACCACAGACCGAGTGCTGAATAAATGACTCTGTACCCAAAGGATTCAGCCGGTTCGTTTGTATAAGGGCGTATATTCATGTCATCTGCCATGATATTGATCAATTCATTCACTACCCAAACCACCTCATCAAAATATCTTTCTTCGAACAACGCCCTGTCTCCCCAGCATACCGCTGAAGACGTTTGGAGCAGTTGTAAGGATTCTTCCCGAGAACTTTGGACACATATGGAAGAAGCGTGAACATCAGCATTTCGTTCAAATGGTGTTCATCTTCGATCATGTCAACCATCGCACATGCTGTATCCTTTCCTAATCCACATTCGCATGCGATCTCATAGAATATCTTCTGTGACCGACTGTCAGCTCCTGCATTTCTTCTGTATGCAGACGTAATTTCTTTTACCTCGGAAGGGTTCTCCGTAATATCTCTGATTCTTAATATCGAACTAAATACATCTGCACTGATAAAATGAACTGAAGAAAGAATTTCGTACGGAACAAATCTCAGTGTCTGGTCATACATGTAAGTAAGAATAATAATCTTGTTACGATACTGTTCAAGCACCGGGATTAATTCCATTTCATTACAATTCCCAATAAAGCCGTCAATGCAGACGACCCTATCAGGAGTATCTGCAAGAAACTCTCTTATCCTTTGTACGCCTGCACCTTCCGAATACAGCAGATTAGCTGCAAACGGCACACCATAAATCGTGTTTGCCAAACAGTTGGCCAAATTGATTCCTGCTCCTCTTTTAATCAGCACCGGAATACCATGAAAAAAACTCTTTTCAAGATAATCTACAAAATCGGATGAACCATCTTCATTCTCGTCGAATCCAATATTTTCAAGGTTATGTCTGAAATATTCATCGAAATCATTTATATCTTCTGGACATAACGGCATCTTCCGGTCAGAATTTGCATATCTTTTTGAAACAGCTTCTGCTGAAGTCTCAATATTTTTCTGCACTTCCAATGTATCTTCCAGCTCCCTGTTCTTCTGCAGATAGGATTCTTTTTCTGTACTAAGCGCAGAAAGACATTCTTTATATACTTTTTCAACACCAAGTGCTTTATCAAGTGCTTCCTTAAGTTCTCTAATCTGCTTCCGGTTAGATTCTTGCTCTGTTAAAAACGATGCTCTTTCCGCTTTATATGTAAAAAGCTGTTTCTCACGACTTCTTACCATATTTTTCCATGTCGCGATGTCCTCCTTGGCGGAAGAAAGTCTAGATACATATTCTGAGAGGCTGGACTCGTATCCTGCTGCCTTTTTGGCCTGATCCCTAAGTCTGGAGGTAAGGGTGTCAATCTTCTGTTGCATCTCCGCAATCTTCCATACCTCATCATCCTGATTTTTTTTAAGCTCTGCTTCCAGTTTATCCGCTTTTTCGGAAAGACAAGAGCTCTTTTCCTGCTCTAGCTCGAGCTGTTTTATTTTTTCCTTTAGTTCGATTTTCAGCTCTGTTTCCTTTTTTCTCAGTCTTTCTACTTCCTTCTCTTCATTAGAAATTCGGTTCTTTAACTCTTCCTGAATACCAGTAAGCTCCAGTTGCCTTTTCTTTAATAAATCCAATTCTTCTTCATCTGTTTTTTGATGAGCAGACTGATAGAAAACAGATGAGCCCATGACCTTCAGATAATCTTCCGTCTTTTCTTCCCCTTTGATTTTGAAGAACAGCGCAACGTTTTTCGAAAAAAAAGAACGTGACAACACATCAATATAGACCGCCTCTTGATCAAGCCCATTCTCACACGCTTTTGCTATTTCTTTATCAATTTCTTTAATCCATCGGTCAATATGCTTGTTCAGAAAAGAAGCGATAAAATCCCTGTTTCGGAAGTCATAAAGTATCCGGGCGATGGTATCCTCGTCCAACGACTTTACACGGAATCCTGGTCTTAATTTGTTGAACTCTTTCGGATACCTTTTGAAGTACGCAGATGCCTCCTTAAACGGAATAACAGTACATACATACTTAATTTCTTCTTTTGTAAGGTCTATCAAGTAATTCAAATCAGTTCCTCCTTGATGTACCGTTTAATGACTGTATTGATCCGCCCGCTCCTATAACAGTTTTCCAGATACGATAAGACTGTTTCGTCTGTTATGATATCCATGAAATCATCCAGCTCAAACGGTTCCGATTGTGGATGATATTTCAGAATATCGTCTATAAGTTGTCTGGTACCTGTCTTTTCTTTCGGACATGCACACACGAATGCTTTTAGATGTCCGTTTTTATATCCGACAATCCGATCCGATTCGGAAAGATATACGTTTGAGCCTGGAGTCAGTCGTGTACATCCGTTCTGGTCGAACAGAAAGTAATTGTACTGGTCAGGAACGGTATATCTGTCAGAATATGTGGTCACCGGTTCTTCCAGAACTGTTTCATTTCCCAGTTTCCTTTCCCTCTGAATACATATATCAATATTCTTTTCATGTATGATGACTTCATCATCAATGTGAAGTTCCAGTACATTTCTGCTGATCTCCCTGACAAAAGTACCACCTGCATTCATATTTCCATGAGGAATCAGCTCAAAACTTGAATGTACATATACCGTATCTCCGGTGCATATAGAATATGAATCTCTGGTATAAACCGGTGGCCATAAAATGCTGAACGCTTCCGCTGTTTCAATCTGATAATCGTGCTTCTGTAGGAAACACAGGACAGAAAATTCTGCCCTTTTTACATAAAACTGCAATCCATAGAATATCCTGTTTTCTGTGGTAAAAGAAAACATCTCTTCTTCTGAAATAACATATTCTAAAGATGCAAGTTCCTGCAGAGCTTCTTCATTCTCAGATATACCAATATACTTGGTATCTGTATAAAGAAGTGATGATGTCTGATGCCTACAGTGTTCATCCTGCATCCTGACTCTGAATATATTGATTTTCTCTGTAGCCCTCATTACATCCTGATAGATACAGCGACTAACCCCGGAGTTAAAGGAAACAAAATACTCCGTTGAGAATTCTGTAATAGTAAAATAACTTTTCCCGCCCGGAATGAATACCCCCTTATTAAGAGGAATAGAGAGGAATGGCTCGACGTAATATTTGGAAGATACCGTCATTCTGCTGTTTTCTTCTTCATACACCTGAAGTTCATCTTCCGAAAAAGAAGCACAAATCTCGAATATCCTTCTATCCTTGTTAAAACAAAATTCTATATGTTCCTGTTTATGCTTTCTCAAGAACGCAAAGTGTTCCACTGCGCCTGGTTGCCCAAGATATCGTTCACATTCTGTATCGTTATTTCCTCTCCGATGTCTAAAATGAGGAGAGCGTTCACTACTATCAACTGCAGCAAGATAGACTTCTTCACCACAACACAGACATTGGTAGCGGAATCTATCCCTCAAAAAACTATATGAGGTTTTTGCGATAACTGAAGCGTCTACCTCGCTCTGCAAAACGGCATCATAAGCTTTATCCATTTTGTTTCTCTCCTTATTGATTATCTATAACAATCATAGATTTATCATCCATTAAGCTCATTCTTTCTGATTATAATCTCCGTAAATCAGAACTAATAAGAGACACTGTCCTTCTTTGGGAATAATATCCATAACATCGTCTGTCATAC
>CAMQZX010000031.1 GCA_947039785.1 uncultured Lachnospiraceae bacterium
CGATGCAGCGTAGTCTCGTGGGCTCGGAGATGTGTATAAGAGACAGCCACTGTACCGTCAGGCGTTTTGGTGCTGATGTCACCTAAAGCGTCTTATATTTATCAGGTATTCCCTTGAAGGCCTCCTTTAACAATGATATAATGAATGCGCTCAACCAGAGTCAATGCGAAGTTTCGCAGTACCTGAAAAAACAAAGGAATGAAAATCATATGGAAAAGATCAGAGATTTATTTATCAGTTTTTTTAAAATTGGAATCTTAACCTACGGCGGCGGCCTTGCAATGCTTCCCATGTTGAAGCGGGAGGTGGTGGAGCACCATCACTGGTCCACCGAAGAGGAGCTTTTGGATGTATACGCCATCAGCCAGTGTACGCCGGGAATCATCGCTGTAAATACAGCCACTTACATTGGATATAAGGAGAAAGGCATATTGGGCGGTATTTTCGCAACCCTGGGCGTGGTGTCACCTTCGGTGATTATTATCTGTCTCATCGCCTCCGTGCTTCGTCAGTTTATGGACAATGAAATCCTGCTCCATGCTCTGGCTGGTGTACGCGTGATGGTTTGTGCACTGATGATCAACACAGTGATTACCATGACTAAAAAGGGCGTAAAAGACGGCCTTGGTGTATTGATTTTATTAATCGCCTTTCTTCTGGCGACCTTCAGCCCGGTGCCTATTGTAATATTGATTGTGGAATCTGCCTGCATTGGCATTTTATCCCGGAAAATGAGAGGTGTAAAACCATGATTTATCTCACATTGTTTTATGAATTTTTCAAAATCGGACTATTTGCTGTTGGCGGCGGTATGGCGACTCTGCCATTTCTTATGGATCTTACCGATAAGTACAACTGGTACACCGCCAGCGAGCTGACCAACATGATTGCCATCAGTGAGAGCACCCCCGGCCCTGTAGGAATCAACATGTCCACCTATGCCGGATATCAGGCCGCCGGTATTCCCGGCGCATTAGTTGCCACCGGTTCCCTGGTGCTTCCGGCACTGATCATTATTATCATCATAGCCAAATTTATGGAGAAGTTTTACAGCAATCCCACAGTACAAGCCGCCTTTTACGGCATCCGCCCTGCAGTGGCTGCCGCCATCGCCTTCGCTGTATGGGGAATCTGCAAGATTACCTTTTTCAGTGGAGACAGTATAGGGTATAAACCAATCTGGATCAACATCCTCCTCTGTGCCGCAGCGTTCGGACTCCTCCAAATAAAAAAGCTCCAGAAAATGCATCCCGTCTGCTGGATGATTGCCGGAGCTGTGATTGGAATCGTATTGAAATTATAAAGTTTAAATATACTGACTGCTTGTAGTTTGTGATACACCAGGCGGTCAGTTTGGTTACCAGTCATGCTTAAATACATCCCATGCTTCGAAGGACAAACACCCAGAATGTCAGAGTGACAGACGACAATACCGTGGTCAGTACCACAATGCTGGAGGTCAGTACCTCGTCATTTCCCATATTTTTTGCCATAATATAGCAGGTCACTGTGGTGGGAGAACCTGCCACGATCAAAATGGCAATTAAAGCACTCTCCCGAAAGCCCATGACTACGGCTGGAGGCAGTATAATAATAGGAAGGATTACCAGCTTAATGGCTGTTGCAGCTATAGTAGGCTTCATCTTGGCAATCGCTTTTCTCCCCTCAAAACCGGCTCCCACTGACAGCAGTGCAATGGGTGTTGCCGTAGCCGCCACATTGGAAATCGCTTTCATGGGAATGGTTGGAATGGAAATCTCCAAAAGAGAAAATGGAATTCCCGCCAGGATTCCCAGAATGATGGGATTGGTCACCACATTTTTCAGAGTGGTTTTCAACAGATTTCCATCTGCTTCCCGATCCCTGGAGCCAAAGGTCAAGATGATCACAGAAAAAATATTATAAAGGGGAATGGCGGATACGATCATCAGCGGTGCCATCCCCGAATTGCCGTAAATATTCTCCACAAAGGCGATGCCAAGCACAGCCCCGCTTCCCCGGACAGCAGCCTGGCTGAAAGCCCCCACCATGGACTTATCCTTCATCAACAGATTGGTCAGTCCCCATACCCCCATAAACATAATGGTGGTCACAACGGCACAAAACACCACAAAAGACAGATCAAAGTCTTTCCGGATATCGGCAGTGGCGATATCCTGAAACAAAAGAATCGGCAATGCCACTTTAAAAACATATTTGTCTGCTATTTTCGTAAACTCTTCCCCGAAGAATCCGATTTGCTTTAAAAACCATCCAAAGACGATCACCAGGAAAATGGGCATCGTGGCATTTAAGCTGAATACTAAATCTGACATGTCTCTTCTCCTGTCAACCTCAATTCTTCCCGAATCTGTCCCCAGGATTGCTGCAGACGCTCCAGAGAATAGGCTGCATTTGCCGGGCTGGTAGAGGGAAGCCCCACAATGGGCACTCTGGTACCTGTCATCACATATTTTTCATATAATTTCTTTGCCGTATTTCCATTGGCATAAATTTTCTGAATCTGACTGTTCTTTAAGATGCGGTCAATATCGCTTGGCACTACATTTCGGATGCTGCTGTCGCTGGAGCCAACAATGTCGCAGCTTTGAATCACATCCCAGATGGCAATGTGATTTTGAAGAAGCATCTCCTTCTTTTCCTCAATGGTCTTCGGCACCTGCCAGTCCATGAGAGCCGCCAGCAGCTTCCAGAAGCGATTCTGAGGGTGTCCATAATAGAAATGACTCTCTCTTGATTTCACGGAAGGAAAGGTGCCCAAAATCAGTATTTTGGACCTCTCATCATATACCGGGGCAAATTCATGGGTCTGTCTGGAGGGTTCTTTTGCTTTCTCTGCCATAATCTGCTTACACCTCTCCATTTTTAAAGTTCATGATCATTTCACTGGTCAGGCTAAGGTCCGATTCCCTCAGAGGAATGTCCTCCCGCTCAAACCACTCTGCCATGGCAAGCTCTTCCTGATCCAGAGTGATGTCTTCTGAGCCGTCCAGATCAACATAAAATCCAAATAATAAAGTATCTGAAAAAGACCATGGCTGGCATTTATAATAGCGAATATTGGTCACTTTCAGTCCTACTTCCTCCATGACCTCCCGTTTTACTGTCTCTTCGATGGTCTCACCAATCTCGGCAAAACCTGCAATCAGCGCATAACGGTTAAATCCCCTCCCTGCATATTTTGACATCAGAAGACGGTTGCCGTGGGTGATTGCCACAATCACTGCCGGAGAAATCTTCGGATATTCCATCCGATTGCATTTCGGACAATATAGCATTCTCTCCTTATCACTGTGGACAAGAGGGGTCTGGCAGTGGCCGCAGTATTTTCTGTCCTGGTACCAGCGATAAAGCTGTGCTCCTGTGATTCCCGCAAATGCCAGATGCTTTGGCCCCGCTGTGCGAAGAAGCTCCATATTTTCCATGGAATAGCCCTGATTTGCAGATAAAACGGGATTGTCTGCCAGATAGTAATTCTGCTCATCAATGGAAAATAAATACTGACAATTCTCATAAATACCTGGATTCTCCTGCTCCAGATCAGAAAATCTGGGATAGTCAATCTCCTCTTCTCCCAGCTTTTTAACCAAGATGCATTTCTCCTGATAACTTAATACATAGCTGTCTTTTGCGGGTGGTACCGGGTGGTATTCGTTGTGATATGTATGTGGTGCGATATCCTGTATCATGATTCATTCCTCTTTTCTTCTTAGGCTTATTTTCTTCATAAAAAACTCTAAAACATATGATAACAAATCTGATTTTAATTGACAACCAGAAGGCGGACTAAAAAAAGAATGGGATATGTCCACTTTGCATATCCCATTCTCTTTCCAAGGAAAAATATATACGAAAATACTACTTTAATCCAAAAATCCTTTCAATACAATATTCTTGGATTCCACTACTTCGCCCAAGGTATAGAAGCCTTCCTTACCCTGACCGCTTAACTTCATGCCGCCGAAGGGCTGCATCATATTCCGGTAGGTACCTGTGCCGTTTACTACTACGGTACCCGATTCGATGCGTCTGCACATGTTCATACCCTTCTGCCAGTCTTTTGTGAAAACACATCCGGATAATCCATAGCTGCTTGCATTGGCGATCTCCAAAGCCTCTTCCATAGTATCAAAGCTACAGATTGGCATAACAGGTCCAAAAATTTCCATGTCCTTCATAACATCCATATCTTTTGTCACATCCACCAGAATGGTAGGCTCGTAAAAGCTTCCGTGACGTTTACCGCCAATCAGAACCTTCGCACCCTGATCAATGGTGTGCTGTACCTGACTTTCCACTTTCTTTGCAGCGCCCTCGGAGATGAGACTGTTCATCACCATATTCTGTCCTGCAAACTTGGAGAAATCTGCTGCAAGATAACGATCCAGTTCTTTGTCCACATCCATATCAAAGCCCATCTCAATGGTCTTTACAAAATCAAGGACTCCCCGGGTAAATTGATCCAGCACAGATCTGTGTACAATAAACCTCTTCGGTGAGATACACACCTGTCCGGCAGAATTCATCCGCCAGAAGGAGGCATCTTTCACAGCGGCTGCAACATCTGCATCATCCATTACGATGAACGGGTCGTTGCCGCCCAGTTCCAGCGCACAGGGTGCCAGACGTTTTGCCATGATCTGAGCGATATCCAGTCCCACCTCGGTACTTCCGGTGAGAGATACCGCGTTTACTCTTGGGTCAGAAGTTACCCAGTCGCCAATCTCAGAGCCGCTTCCGGTCACCACCTGCAGGGCATCTCCAGGTACTCCTGCTTCCCACAAAAGCTCTACCATTTTCATCAGAGCCAGTGGATTGCTTGATGGGGGTTTTACAATTACTGCATTTCCTGCTGCCAGAGCAGGAGCTACCTTATAGCCAAATAACATCAGAGGTGCATTAAAAGGCACAATGGCAAACACAGTTCCCACAGGCTCATAAATCACCATCTGCAAGTCTTTCATAGTTTTTCCGTCATGTCCTGCCTCAGTTCCCGGTACAAGCGCAGAACCGTTGTAACGCTTTGCAGTCTCCAGATAACCATGAAACAGTTCCGGCATTCCCTGATACTGGAACAGTCCGTTACGGATACTGCTGCCGCTCTCTTTAATCAGAGTAGACAAAATGCTTCGTTTTGTCTCCGGCTCCTCCAGAAGCCGATAGAACTTCTGGAAAATTTCTTCTTTATCTTTTAACGGAATTTCTTTCCACTTTTTCAAGCCTTCTTTGGAGGCATTTAATGCCTCATCAATATCTTCTTTTGTTGCAACAGGAATGGTATCCAGAACTTCACCTGTCACCGGATTGGTGACGTCCATAGTCCGTCCGTCCCGGGCGTCCACCTTCTTGCCGTTAATCAACATTTTCATATGCATACCTTCTTTCTATTTCACATGCACTGCATATTTTACACAACCTATTCATCCATATTATCTGTCAAAGCAGCTGTCTTGGCGCTGTTTTTCCATTTCTATCACGATTCCGATAATTCTGCTTTCTCTTTGTCAATATATTTCTGAATCTCTCTGCGGTACACATCCGGCAGCTGACAGAAGAAGGAACGCCATGCGATAAAGCTGCCGCCGGGGGCAATGTCTTCCATAACATGTTTTACTTCCGCCACAACCTCTTCCTCAGTGACTCCCTCACGATCCAGAATATTTACGTTGTCAAAACAGCCGATAAAGCAAAGCTTATCTCCAAACTTCTCCTTCAATTCCTTTGGATTGTTGGCTGCCTGTACAGGATGAATGGCATCAGCACCAATCTCAATAATATCCTCCACCAACGGACGTACATAACCGCAGCAATGCAGAATATAATACATACCGCATTCATGAGCTACATCCACAAGACGTTTGATCTGTTTCTTGAAAATATCTCTCCAGGTGTTCAGAGACATCATAAGAGAATCCTTGGCTGCATAATCGTCAAAAATCATCACTGCATCGGGTTTATAATATTTCGCAATATTACGGATCAGCTTGATGCGATAATCCACATATTCTGTGTAAAACTCTTCCATAATATCCGGATCAGTCAAAAGCGCACACAAAGTATCCTCATATCCCATCATCATATGGGAACGCTCAAACATGCCGTTATACATTTGAACCACAGAAAACTTATTCTCACGATCCCATCCGGCAGTATCTCTGGCAGCTGCTGCCTCCCAGTCACGGTTGTCCACATCCGGAAAGGTCACATAATCTCTCCAGTTTTCAATATCCTTTACCACACGGTCGCCGGGACGCTGAACAGGTCCCCGGGCTTCTTCGTTGTACTGATACTCCACACCAAACTCATCTTTTCCAATATCTCTGCCTTCATACCGTTCCATGACAGCCGATTGCAGTACCAGGTCAATATCAGTATACATACTGGGCGTCCATGCTGGCTTCTTATGCTGCATTGCCAATATTACATTTTCTCTATTTGTCATATATTCATCATCCTTTCAGCCACTTTTGGGGATCCAATTCCAAAAACTGTGCCCGCACGAATTTATCCTTCAGTTCATAAGGCACTGTACAGTCAAAAATTGTCTTGCAGGAAATTCCGTTATCCCGTAAATTAGGATTATAATAAGTTCTCTGAGACGGATCCAGCGGATGGCAGCGCACTCCCGGAATAAAGATGGTATCCACATCCCCCTGATATCTGGTGTTTAGCGCAAACAATACATCATTGGTATCAAATGGATCTACATCCTCATCCACCAGTATCACATGTTTTAATTCTGAGAAGGCAGAAAATGCCAACAGTGCGGCTTGTCTTTGTCTTCCCTCATCACTGGGTGCTTTTTTCTCGAACTGAATTACAGCCATATATTTTCCACCGCCGGAAGAATGACAGTATACATTTTTCAGTCTTCCCGGCATAGCCTTTTCAATCATCTGAATGATACTTGCCTCTGTGGGAATTCCTGCCATGTTTACATGCTCCTCACTTGGTCCGATACAGGTCTGCATAATAGGGTTCTTGCGATGAGTCACAGCTTTTACCTTAATAACAGGAACACTGGGGTTTGCGCCTCCTGTATAGCCCGGAAATTCCGGCATGGCTTTGCCCGTATCTGTATTCATATCTTCACGAACATAGTAATTTGGAATCAATTCTCCCTCAATGACATATTCTGCATGAGCGATACATTTTTCATTGATGGTCAGACAGTCTGTCAGCTCTACACCTTCCTTACGGATGGCACCTGCCACCTCCAGCTCATTGTAACCAATGGGGGTAGTTGGCGGCTCAAAGCAGGCAGCAATTTCAATGGCAGGGTCTACGCCGATGCTGATGGATATGGGAAGGGGTTTCCCCATTTCCTCAGCCTTCTCCCGGAATGCCCCAAGGTGTCTGGCACCCGGAACGAAATACATGGAAATCAGATCCTTATCCTGTAAGCAGAGACGGTGAATGGTTACATCCGATTCTCCTGTTTCCACATCGGAGGCATAACACATTCCCATGGTGATGTAGGGGCCTGCATCTTCTGGCGTGTTTGTCGGAGCCGGAAGCAATTTGCGAATGTCAAATCCTTCTTCTTCTGCATAGTGCACAACCTCATGGCAGGGCGCAGTCTTGGAGTCCACTACCACTGGAGGAATGGGAGACTGTACTGCCTCATTTAATAAAAATCCCAAATGTTCCGGCTCGTCATCCAACAAATAAGCCACCCTCTGTCTGGACGCCAGAAGTCCGATCAATACACGTGCATCCTCGTGTCCTTCCACCTTATTAAACATCATGGCAGGTCCCAGCTTTGTAGGTCTTTTGACCGTTCCACCGGCACCCACATAACGGTATACTCCTGAAATTTCCGCATGGGGCTTTACGGAAACATTGGTCTCAATATACTGCCCCGGAATCTCTTTTAACAGTTCTATGGCTGAACGTAAATCTTTCACTTTTCCCATATCTTCAGCTCCTTTACATTTATGTCAACTGGCGGAAGATGCAATGCACCCGCCGCCAGCCATTGGTGCGTCGCGCATTTTGAGCAACACACAAACATTATATGAATTCAACAACCTCTGATTTAATATCCCCCGCCAGTAAAGCAGACATTCAGAATCTGCTTTACTAGTCGCGATACATTGCTTCTTTGTAGAGCATCTCCATTTCTTTCACAGAAGTGCTTCTTGGGCAGTGCTCCCAGATTTTTGTTCTCTGAGCATCTTTAAGCATCTCTTCCATATGAGACTCATCTACGCCCATCTCACAGAGATTCTTCGGCAGACCCAGTTTTTTGTTCAATTTCTTCAGGTAGTCAATCAGCATGTCTGTCTCAAAGTCTTCTGTATATGGATGACCAGTACGAAGTAGATTGTAAATCTTCTTATACTTTCCTTTATCAGCCAAGGCATTATATGCCATTGTAGTTGGGAACAGCATAGCATTTGCCAGACCATGAGGAATTCCATAATATCCAGTCAGCGGATGTGACAATGCGTGAGCCTGATTTGGCAGACACAAAGAGAGGGTAATACCTGCCAAAGTACTTCCCAGCAGCATGTCACTTGCTGCCTGAACGTCTTTTCTGTTCGCTACAAAACGGGGTAATGCAGGCCCGATCAGCTCCATGGCTTTTTCAGCCACTGCATCAGAGAATGGGGTAGCCAAATCGCTAAGATAGCACTCAACCGCATGAATCAGGGCATCCAGTCCACTGGCTGCTGCCACAGAAACAGGGCAAGTCATAATCATTTCAGGGTCTAAAAGAGCAATTGCAGGAAGCATTTTGTCATTTAAGATAACCATTTTATAATGCTCTTCATCGGTGATAACAGTATTTCTGGTTACCTCAGAACCGGTTCCTGCTGTTGTGGGGATGGCAATTACTGGAATGGTCTCATTTTCCACTGGTTTATAATATCCCCAATAATCGTGGATCCGATTGCCGCTGTATCCGATAATTGCTGCACTCTTGGCAGTGTCCATAGCACTTCCTCCGCCAAGGGCAATAATAATGTCGCATTTTTCTTCCACCATTTTGTCACGGCACTCATGTACAATCCAGCAGCCTGGGTCTGGCTCAATATGGCTGAATACTGTATATTCAATGCCGGCTTCCTTTAAAATGTCTTCAATCTTTCCAGTGGTTCCTGCGCCGATCAGACCTGGGTCTGAGACGAGAAGCACCTTTGTACCTTTCAACTGCTGGATTTTCTCCGGCAGACTCTTAACGGCACCTACTCCAAAAACGATATCTTGTTTTACTGAAAAACTTTGTAAATTCATAACGCTTCTCCTTTTTTCCAATACAGCGATTTACAGTTACTACATCTGAATTATTCACCCCAGCGTTTATATTCTCCCGAATCCACACCCAATCGCTCCAATGCTTTAGAAGCAATGTGGGCTACCATATCTTCAATGGTCTGCGGCTGATTGTAAAAAGTCATGACCATTGGCATGATATCTGCACCGCAACTATCTAAAAAGCTCATATTTCTCAGATGTATCTGGTTAAATGGACACTCCCGCACCACCAGAACCAACTTGCGCCGCTCCTTGATCATGCAGTCTGCTGCCCGAAGCAACAGGTTGTCCGTATATCCGGTGGCAATCCCCGCCACGGTCTTCATGCTGCAGGGAACGATAATCATCCCCTTACTTTGAAAAGAACCGCTGGCAATGGGCGCACCAATCTGGTGAATGTCATGGACCACATCAGCCATATTTTTTAAATCATCCAGAGATTGATCCTTCATCTCCATTTCCATGGTAATCTCAGCACTCTCTGATACTACCAGATGAGTCTCAATCTCCGTCCTGTCCTGCAAAATCTTCATCAGATGAAAGGCCACCGGCATTCCGCTGGCGCCGCTGATTCCAACGATGATCCGTTCTCTTTTGTGTTCCATTCCATTCACCTCACAATCTAATTAATCTCCCAATGCTCGTTGCAGATTAACGGTCCGGGCATTCAAACAGGATTGCTCCCTGTGCCAACAGAGTCTCCTGTAGCTCTTTCACATCTTCCTCCATCTCTCTTGGAGTAATTCCCTTCTTCACGCACAAACCTGCTGCTGTTCCTGCCGCCTGTCCGGTAACCATTGTCTGGTGAAGGTATCTTAAATAAGCCGGACGGTCTGTGGATACACACTTACCTGCAGCCAAAAGATTATCAATTTTCTGCGGTACCAGGCAACGGTATGGAATATCATAAGAGCCGCCATCCTTTGGAATAGCAAGATCGCTCTTAAACTGAATGTTGTCTTTCTTATCTTCATTGCCTACTACAGCCACATGATTTAAGGTATCCATAGAAGCTACATGGTATCCGCCTGCCTTGAAAGAAGATTTACCAATGGTATCCTCAAACTGACGACAATCTGCCACATCATCTCTTGTCAGAATGTAATCGCCTACAATACGTGGACCTTCTCTTAAACGAAGCTCGGTGCAGGTCTTTGTAATATAGGCATGTTCAAATCCAGGAACGTAATTCTTGAAGAATCTCCATGCGATCATGTTCTGTTTACGGCACTCAATGTTACACTTGGTCAAATCCCATGCATCTGTGGCAACTGCATGATCCACCTGTGAAGAGTGCTGGAAATGAGCCTGAATATGGCCGCCTTCCTTCGGTGTCAGGAAAAATCCTGCTCCGGAATATGGATGCCAGTCACCATTCTTAAAGGCAATGTCACGCAGCTCATAAAAGCCCATGATTTCACCCAGCTCTTTGATATCGTAGCAATTGCGATACATTTCTTCTACATCTTCCTGAGTATTGGCGCCCTCCAGGGGGAAGATCAGCTGTTTGAAGGAGAACTGCTTTGGATGTGTGCGGATATACTGAAGCAATCTATCCCAATCCACACCGTCTACAGTAAAGGCAAGTGTATGGGGCTGTACCTGATTTCTCGGAACCTCATTCATCTGGCAGCCTGCCTGGATGGCAACATAGCCCTCACCAGTACAGTCAATAACAACTTTTCCGGCAATCTCATTCCGTCCATTTGCATTTTCCACCACGATTCCTGTTACGGTATCACCATCTTTTGTAACGCCAACTACCAGTGTATCCAATAGCAATTGAACTTCTTCTTCTTCCATCATGGTGAAAATCAAGTCCACCCACCAGTCAGGATCCACATAGGAAAATCCATATCCCGCTTTCTCACGGATGGGGTATCTCAGATGGGGCAAGGCATGGCCGGCACGGTATAATCTCTGATAAGTCTCTTCCACAATGCCGCCGATATCTCTCTTGCCCTGTGGATTGAATAATCTTGCATAGGCAAATCCCGGAGGTCCGGACAGACTCATCTGTCCGCCCAGGACTCCTGTTCTCTCTACTAATAAGGTTTTGGCGCCTGTTCTTGCTGCTGCGATGGCTGCTGCCACACCAGAAGTACCGCCGCCACAGACGATTACATCATAAACTGTTGTATAACTCATAAGACTCCTTTCTCTTTCTGCTGATAGTCTCCCGTCCTCAAATGACTAAAGCATTTGAGTCGGAGAGAATCTTTCTATTCAGTAAAAGCCTTTTATTATCTCTTAAATTCTTCAATAGATTTTGCTACGGTTCCATCTGGCAGCTTCACTGCCTCTACACAGCCTTCACTGTGAAGTGCCCATGGAAGGATTACACCAGAGTGTCCTCCACGTCCTCCGATCACTACAACCTCCACATCTTTTGGTGATCTGGTTACTGGCAGCGGATGTCTGTTAGCCCACTCTTTTGGTCTTACAGGAACCAGTCCACGATTGCGTACCATTGGTACTTCATGATATACGTACTGATGAATGTGTTCCTGAATCATTTCCTTTGTATAGCCAGCTTTCTTCAGCATCATTCCATGGTCAGGTGTGAGGCAGACTACCAGTGGTCCCGGCATGTAAGCATTGTTGGAACCAAGTGTGGTACAGCAAGCTGTGATGGTGTCCAGAAGGTCGTGTCCGTCAAGGCTGAGGAAGTCGATGATGTCATGAAGCGGCTCTGCCTTCAGAACGTATACGGAAGTAGTCTCGGAATCGAAACGATCCTCGTTGATCATATTCCACTGAGCAAGTTCCGGTTCCTCTGCGAAACAGTATGTAAACTCTGCCTGAGATGCGATACAGTCCAGATCGCACACGCCTGGTACGGAACGGAATACGTTCATCATAACCAGATTCACTGCACGTCCGATGGTGGCGTTTGCCGGCCATCCTGGTCCAAGACATCCCTGTTTACCTGAGATTCCGATTTCCTGAGCGATAGGACCGGATACCAGAATCATATTTCCGCCTGGATGAGAAGTAGTTACAGACTGATTCAGATTATAAAGGGGGCTGTTCAATGCTTTAAAGGCTGCCACCAGAACCGGCATGGCATTTGGCTTACAACCTGCCATAATCGCTGCGATGGCTACATCTTTCACTGTGACGGTCTTACCACTGGGGCCGCTTGGGTCACAAAGAACTAAGTCTTCGTCAAAAGGACAATATTCCATCATGGCTTCATAACGACGTTTGGTAGGAGGAATAATGGGAAGACCGTCACTGATGTGTTCTGCGTTGAAGTAGTCGTTGATTTCTTCCATATAAGCGCCAGGCTCTTTGGATTTCTCTTCGTCTTCTTCAATTACAAATGGAAGCAATCCATCTTTAGCAGGTGCAACTTTATCCATCTTAAAGTCGATGTGGGCTAATTTCTCCAGTTCTTCTCCGTTGGCTGTGAGAGAACCGATGATGTAATCCCAGTGCTTATCTACTTCAGCTTCAATCTCTTCCACTGTACTTGCCTGATAAATATCTACGGAACACATGCACAGATGTCCTGCACGGTAAACACCAACACCTTCTGTGATTCCTGTTCCCGGAGGTGCTGTCATATATAAAGTAGGAATTCCCAACTTTTCCAATGCGATGGATAATACGGTTGTGGAAGAAGAGGTTCCCATATCACCGAAAGCTACGATTGCTGCTACTGGTTTCTCCTCTGCCAGCATAGCTGCATACTCACCCAGCTTCTTGGCATCTTTACCTCTTACGGTCTTTTTATATTCCACATAATTGGTAATTCCCAACTCTGCAAGCCTTTCTTTAATCCGATCAAATACCGTATAGTAATTACAGAAATCTAATTTTGTATTGTTGTAAAATAAGATTTTGCCTGCTTTTAACTCCTCCAGGCTGACACGTTTAGAAAGCTGAATCACTTCTCTTTCCTGATATCCTCTCGGATCTAACATACGATTCAAATTTTCTCCCATATTTTTCTCCTTTCATTCTTGGAATAATACTTCGCTTTAACTTTCTGAAATAATAGTAACATTTCAAGGTATTTATAAGCAATTCCAATAAAAACAGCTTTCTATTCCGAAATCGAATACCACAAAAGCCAAAAAGAGAAGAAGCAGATTTTTCCGCTTCTTCTCTTTAACATCTATCAATTTCATGATTTCAAACTGCCTAAAAGGTCCCCTGCATATAGTAATCCATCATATAGTCTGTGGCATATTCAATAAATGTTTTCTTTAGATCTGTCAATTGTTCCAGCTTTAATACAAGACAGATATCCATCTGCGGATGCTCTTTCAGTCTTACGATCTTTAACTTGTCCGTAGACAGTCTGTTGGCGGCGCTGTTCATCAAAAGGGATGCGCAATTCTCCTCAATCAACAGCTCTTCCAGGGTTTCCACCCGTACGTTTCGCTCCTTTGCCTTCGGTATAAACCCTGCCTTTTTACACTCATCCATGCAAATTCGGTATAATCCGGTGTTGGTTCCAAGAAAAATAAACTTCTCATATTGGGCATCTCTCAGGAAAATACTCTTCTCCTTCGCAAGAGGATGATCCTTTCCTACCACTAAAACAAGCTCATCTTTCAGCAGAGGATAAGCGCCGTATTCTCCTTCCGGAATATATTTGCTTCGTATAAAAACCATATCGGAAGTTCCTTTTTCCAAAGCCATCAGCGCCATATCTGTGTTCTGCTCAATCAGTTCCACATCTACGTTTTCGTAAAATTCGCAGAAGGAACGGATCACTTTCAAAAGTCCATACCTGGGTGCCACCGGAATTGTAGAAATCACCAGCTTTTTCCGGGCATTTCCATAATCTTTCAGGGAGGTCTTCATCATATAATACTCCCTCATTACCTTATGCACAAATTGTGAAAATTCCTTACCGGCGTCCGTAAGGCTGATGTTCCTGGCTGTACGTACAAACAGCTCTACGCCTATTTCTTTCTCAAGAGCCTTAATCTGTTTGGACAGAGTCGGCTGAGAGAGATAATTCTCCTCAGCCGCTCTGGAAAAACTCCTGTATTTTTCGATTAACATAAAATACTCTAATTGCTCAAATGTCACGTCTTTTCATTCCCCAATCTGTTAAATTCACTTGTTCTACAAACTTCCTACAACATATCATCGCAATATTACACAGGTAACTGATTTCTTCCGTGGTATCCTGTTCTTTATGAAGTCCCACGGTTACCACCACTGTAGCCTCCAGCTTCTGCCCCAATTCCGCAGCGATCAGTCTTGCAAGCTCATCATCTCTGTGTCCATTGATGCACAGTGAACTCACAGAAACGGTTGGACAGTTTCTGTTATTGTCAATATATCCGGGAACTCCAAGAGCCACTGCACCAACATGATGCCCTTTTCCGCTTAAAAGCACTATATTCCAATCCAGTCCACACTTCGTTGCAGTTAAATGTACCTGATGTCTGTCTTCATGGACAGTAATATAAAATTGTTTAACCTTATGTTTCGTCTCCTCATTAATTTGATACAACAATTATATCACACCTCCCCTAAAATAGTAAGCCCATCAAAGCGTATATATTTTCCACATATTACCACTATTTTGTGCCACTGACGCCAAAACACCTCACGGGACAGTGGTGTGTGAACAGTAACCTATTATTTACCTGATGGTCGAAAAGCCCTGCAACCCTCACTCGAGTTGCAGAGCTTATACTCAGGCTGTTTCCAGCTTTCTATTTGCGTTCCATCTTTGTAACTGCCAGAAAAAACCATAAACTATTTTATTCATACTGGACAGTAATCCATTTCATTTCCGTATATTCTTCTGTGGATACAAGACCTTCCCGTCCCACGCCGCTTTTCTTAACTCCTCCGAATGGAGCACGTGTTGAGCCAACTACTGTGCTGTCGTTGATGTGTACCATTCCCGCATCAATTCTCTCAGCAAGCTTCATTGCCATATTCACATCATTGGTAAGCACTGCACTGGACAGACCGTAATCTCCTTTGTTTGCCAGCTCAACAATCTCTTCCACATCTTCTGCACAGATCACACTGGTGAGAGGTCCGAAGCTTTCTTCGAAAAATACTTCCATTTCCGGTGTCACATCCACCAGAAGTGACGGTTTATAAAATGCCCCTGAATGCTCACCGCCACACAGAAGCTTTGCTCCCTTTTTCGTCGCATTTTCGATATGACGATCCAACACTGCACACTGTTTCTCATGAATCAGCGGACCAACCATAATGGCAGGATTGTGAGGATCGCCCACCTCCAACTGCTGAACCTTTTCTGAAAAAACGCGGCAAAACTCTTCGTAAACTGGCTTTTCCACAATAATCTTATTGCTTGCCATACAGATTTGGCCCGAATGGAAATAAGCTCCGATGATTGCTTTCTCTGCAGCTTTTTCCACATCATAGTCTTTTAATAAAATCAACGGATTTTTTCCGCCCATTTCCAGGGAATACCGTTTCAGATGGGCAGACGCACGTTTCGCAATCTCGCATCCCACCGCGCTGGAGCCGGTAAATGCAATCATTTTCACACGGGGATCTTCCACCAGGGCATCTCCCACAACACTTCCTGAACCTACTAACACATTCAGCACACCTGCCGGCAGGCCAGCCTCATGAAAACATTCTGCAATGACAAGTCCTGACACTGGTGTATAGGACGCAGGCTTTAAGATAAAAGCATTTCCCATGGCAATGGCATATGCCACCTTATCAATTGCCAGAAACAGAGGATAATTATAAGGGGCAATTCCACCCACGACTCCGATTGGCCTACGCACATAATAAGACAGCTGATTAGGACTGTCACCCTGGATGACGCCGCCGTTCTCTCCTTTGGCTGCTGCGGCGGCTGTGCGGATCATATTGGCAGTATCACCAATCTCCCCCATTACCTTCATATGTGTGGAACCACTCTCATCAATCATCCATTCTGCAAATCTCTCTGCATTTTTCTCCATGTAATCTGCAGCTTTCAGGAGAATTGCTTCACGTTCTCTGACAGTTGTCTTTTCCCACTCTGCCTGTGCCTTTACTGCTGCAGATATAGCAGCTTCCACCTCTGCTTCTCCTGCCATGCTTACCTGTGCAAAGATTTCACCGGTTGCCGGATTCATGTCATCAAGCAGCTTGCTGCTTAGACTTTCCACCCATTCACCATTAATATACAATTTAAAGTTTTCCATTGTTATTGCCGCCTTTCTCTGAATAAAATGATTATTTCAGCATATTGCGCATTGTTTCAACGGTACCTTCAAGACCAAAACCATATTTGTCATAAAGTTCAGGACCATCACCAAATCCCGGGAACAGCTGTGGAATTCCCATTCTCTTAAATTTGCAGTTCAGATTATTGTCTGCAATCACTTCTGCAACAGCGCTTCCAAGTCCGCCAATAGTATAATGGTCCTCAAGGGTCAAAATAATACCTGTTTCTTCGGCAGCTTTTGTAATTGCCTCTTCATCAATTGGTTTGATGGTATGCATATCCAGTACGCGAACAGAAATGCCTTCCTTCTCCAGAATGTTTGCTGCGTCAACAGCCTGAGAAACCATAACGCCGCAGGCAATAATCGTTGCATCTTTACCTGCTTTTGTCTCAATGGCCTTTCCAACCTTATAATCCACTTCACCCGGCTGGTAAACAACAGGCTCACCTTTACCTCTTGCCAGACGAATATAAACAGGACCAGGATGATTTTCTGTTGCCAGCAAAATGTCCTTTGCAATATTAGGATCACCGGGAACGATGATTGTCAGGTTTGCCATGGAACGAAGAACTCCCATATCCTCCATAGCGTTATGAGTAGAACCTCCTGTGGAAGTCAGTCCTGCATTTGTTGCAACCACGCGTACAGGAAGATTCTGATAGCAGATATCGGTCCGAAGCTGCTCACATGCTCTCATAGAAGCGAAGGTAGCCATGGTTGTCACATATGGAATATTGCCTTCCAGTGCCAGTCCTGCTGCCATTCCAAACATATTCTGCTCGGCAATTCCCACATTAATGAAACGCTCCGGGAAAGCTTTCTTACAGCCTTTTACGCTGCAGGTACGCATCAAATCGGCAGTCATAACGTAAATTTTGTCATTTCTCTCACCCATTGCCTGTAAGGTATCACCGCAAATTGTTCTGGACGCGGCAAATTCACCAAAATTAAATGTTACACCCATTACATTTCACCTCTTTCTTTATTATAAGCTTCTGTAATCTCATCAATGGCGCGTTTCATGTCTTCCGGACTTACAGAACCCGCATGCCAGTCTGGGTTGTTTTCCATGAAGGATACGCCTTTACCTTTGATTGTATTGCAGATCATCACAGTAGGTACATCAGAAGAAGTAGGCGGTAAATTGTCGATGGCATCTACCAACTGTTCCATATCATGTCCATCAACCTCTACCACATTCCAGCCAAAGGCTTTCCACTTGTCTGCATAAGGCTCCATGCTCATCATTTCCTCTGTAAAATCATCCAGCTGAAGACGGTTTCTGTCCACAACTGCCACCAGATTGCCCAGTTTATACTGATGAGCTGCCAGCATTGCTTCCCAGTTAGAGCCTTCCTGGCTCTCTCCGTCACCCAGCAGTGCTACTACTCTGTGAGACTGTTTTTTCACTTTTGCGGAATACGCCATACCGCATGCGATGGGAAGTCCATGTCCCAGGGAACCGGAAGAAGTTTCCACACCTGGAAGATTTACTTTACAGGGATGCATACCGTATGCACTGTTTAATTTTCCATAGGTTTTTAGGATCTCGTCAAAATCGAAAAAGCCTCGAAGTGCCATGGCAATATACATTCCAACAGCTCCATGTCCTTTACTTAAGACAAAACGATCTCTTGTAGGCATCTGAATGTCCTCTGGATTTACATTTAATCCATAATGATACCATGCGATCATCACATCTGTCATGGACAAATCTCCTCCAATGTGTACCGAACCTTCGAAGGTTCCGCACAGCGTCATCAGATTCACTCTCATCTGATACGCCTTATCCTTTAATTCTCTTACCACTTGTTTATCAGCCATTTGCTGTGCCTCCTTTCAGGAAATTAACATTCCAATAAAATTTTCGGATATTTTGATTGATGAAATAGCTCAAATGCTTCCACTGCCTCTTCCAGCGGCAGAATCTTTCCAATAATTTTCTCTGTCTGAACCCGCTCAATCAGATTGATTGCCCGCGGGAAAATATAATGACTGGTAAATACAGTCTGAATGGAAGCTTCTTTCATATACAATTGATACAGATTTAAATTCATCTCATAGGCAGGTGGAAATACTGCGAAGTAAGTAACCTTTCCGCAGTGAGCCACAAGATCCAGGCATACATTTGCCGCAGAAGGGGCTCCTGAAACTTCAAATACATGATCAAAGCCTTCTCCACTCGTAATCTCACTCATCCTCTGTGCCATATCCTCATGAAATGGGTCTATGACATGAGAAGCACCTAATTCCAATGCCAGCTGTCTCTTCTCCGGTACCGGATCAATAGCTGTAATCTTGGTGGCCCCTGCCAAAATGACCATATTCAGTAAAATAGATCCAATTCCGCCGATTCCGGAGACTGCCACTGTATCACCATGTTTGATGTTCGCCAGATCCATGGCTCGAATGGTACATACTGATGGTTCCACTAACGCATATTTTTTCAAATCTGCATCATCAGGTATTTTGTACACGGCACTGATATCTGTAACGATATATTCACTAAACGCCGCAACAGGCGTTGCATTCTGACAATATTGGGGCATTCCCTTTTTGCACATGGGGCATTTTCCACACACTGCGATGGGTGCAACCACCACCTTGTCTCCTGTCTGATATCCATATTTCTCTGTGTCCGGTCCTATTTCTACAATCGTTCCCGATGCCTCATGCCCCAGAGGAATCCCCGGCTTGGCGCCCAAAACCCCCATGGTCACCATATGTACGTCCGTGGCGCAGAGAGCTGCATAAGCAACTTTAATTTTCACTTGTCCTGCTTTTACCTGAGGAATATCTACGCTGCGAACTTCAATCTTATCCTTGTCTGCAAAATATACAGATTTCATTTTCTCCATGCTGTTCTCCTCACATAAAACTTTTAAAAGATCCACTGAATCTTTTCACATATGTCCAGCGCCGAAAAAGCAGGGGATGGAACGTCACCTCCACCATCCCCTGCATTCTCCGACACTTTCTATTTATCCATTGTCACTATCACTGGCAAAAAGTTTTGTAATTACTCCAGTCCTGCAGCTTCACGAATACTGTCGATTGTCTTAAACTCAAACGGAAGAAGCTTGCAGTATGTAAGATTTTCATCATAAAACTCCGCTTCCCAGTTGTCTTTTGTGATTGCTGCATTTGGCAGATCAGATGCTGCCGGCATGTTGTTTGCATCATATCCTTCTTCAAAGATCATGTGAAGTAAGTCGATTGGTGCAGAACCGTTCAAATCCGGGCTGTTATAGCCAGTTACCAGCATTTTACCATTGTCCAGAAGCTTAAAGATTTCTTTTCCGCCGTCAGCTCCACATGCAACATATACATCTTCACCTGGAACTAATCCGGCACCTTCAATTGCAGTGATGGCACCCTGTCCCATTGGGTCACAGCCGCAAAGGAACAAGTTCAGATCCGGATTACCAGCCAGGATATCCTCAGAAGCAGACAGACCGCCTTCAATTGTCCACAGACCTTCACCCTGTGCCACAATATCAAAATCCCATTTCTCACTGATCATTTTACCATTGTCACGAAGCTCATTAAACATCTCGTTAGCTTCCAGATAAGCATCTTCTACACAGTCAAATGGCTCACCATTCTGCTCTGCTCTTGTGTAAATGATACCAGCAATCATACCATTGATACGGCTCTCATCGATGGTATGTCCCATCTGTCCCAAAAGAGCTGCTGATGTTAAATGTTGGCCTTCAAAATATTCGCCTACGTATACACCTGTATACCAGCCTCCAAAGTAGTTATTTGCCAGAATTGATGTGATAACCGGAACATCCGATGGAAAGTCCACGCCTACACCGATCACTGGAATACCTGCCTCTACAGCGGCTTCAACATCGGCTGCTGCCGCAGTTACATCCATAGGATTTAAAATAATAGCATCCACGCCAGAAGTAATCAGAGACTCAACATCGGCACTCTGTGTAGAAATATTGCTGTCTGCATTAAACATTACCAGTTCATAGCCATACTCATCGCAGGCTCTCTGTGCACTGTCTACCATAGCGGTGAAGAATTCACTACCCATCTGTCCCATGGACAAACCAATCTTCAAACCACCCTTCTGCTCGGTTGGAAGTGCCTTATCAATGTCCGAACGATCTGCCATATCCGGTGAAGTCAGTCCACTGAGTGCATTTCTCTCGGTAAGAGTATAAATCTCATGGAGACCAGATGCATCACTGCTCTCTGTCTCTTCTTCTGCATCTGCTTCTTCCGGCTCCGCCTCATCTACTGACTCCTCTGCTGCAGCATCTTCTGCCGGAGCGTCTGCGGTATCACTTCCGCATCCTGCCATGGAACATACCATTCCGATTGACAATGTTACCGCCAATACACTTCTTAAAACCTTTCTCTTCATTGCTACTCTCCTTTCTTATTCTCCTTGTTTTGGATTTATTTATATTCGGCATACCTTCCCAGAAGCCGAATGATAAATCAAAATTATGCCTTTTTGTTGCCCAAGCTCTTTAATAATACAGCAACAATGATAATGATACCCTTCACTACTTTTTGCGGATATGCAGCAATACTCATAAGGTTCATGATATTTCCGATTACTGCCATAATCAAAATACCGATGATTGTATTCACTACAGATGCTTTACCACCTTCCAGATTGGCTCCTCCGATTACTACGGCTGCGATGGCATCCAATTCATATCCGCCTCCTGTCGTAGACGGTGTTGCAGATGCAGCACGACTTGTAACAAAGATTCCGGCAGTAGCACTTAATGCTCCACAAATGATATAAGCAGAAGCTTTATAACGATTTACGTTAATTCCAGACAGGCGTACTGCAACCTCATTACTTCCGGATGCAATCAACAGACGTCCATAGGCAGTTTTCTTAATAATGAAACAAAAGATCAAAATTACCAGCAGAGCCACGTAAACAGCTGCAGGGATTCCGAGAACCGGATCCTTCATTTTTGAAAATTCCACCAAAGCCTGAGCTGCTGCAGAATCGTCCACCATCAATCGTACCGGCTGTCCATTTGTGGATATGTATGCAATTCCCTGTCCAATGGTCATAACTGCCAGAGTTGCGATAAAAGCTGCCATTTTAAAATATGCAACTAGAATTCCATTTAAAAGACCAATCACAGCTCCTACCAATGCAGTCAGCAAGATTGCCAGGAACAATCCTCCAATCGAAGTGATATTCCATTTTGTAAGAACCAGTGCAATTACAACGCTTCCCACACCAAGGGTAGATCCAATTGAAAGGTCAATTCCCCCTGTCATAATGGTAAGCATTGCTCCAATACCTATCAGCGCATACGGTGCCTGCTGACGAAGAATGTTCATAACGTTTCTGCTGGATAAGAAGTTTGATGACATACAGCTTGCAACAATCACCAGCAGAACAAAAATAAGAATTGCATTGTTGTTTACAAAAAACGTTTTAAAATCAAATTTCTTTACTTTTTCCATCGCTCACCCTCCTGATCAGAGCATTTAATTATTTTCACATGCTCTATAGCTTATAGAATTATTGAACTCCCATAGAATAGGAAATAAGATTACTTTCTGAGAAGTCTTTCTTCTCCAGTTCTCCTGCAACCAGGCCGTCCCTCATAATGATGACCCTGTCGCACATTCCCATTATTTCCTGCATTTCCGAGGATATCATAACAATGGAGTATCCTTTTGCAGCAAAGTCATTGATGATTTTATAAATTTCTCTCTTGGCACCAACATCCACGCCACGGGTAGGTTCGTCCAAAATCAATACCTTACAACTGGATGCCAGCAGCTTGGCAAACGCCACTTTCTGCTGATTTCCACCAGACAGACTGGAAACATCATGCTCCACACTTCCGATTTTAATGGACAATTGTTCTACCATGTCGTTAATAAAATCCGTTTCTTTCTTAACATTAATTTTTCCGAACATAGACTTAAACATCTTCAGACATCCCAATGTGATGTTATTTCTGATCGGCAGATCCAGCAATACTCCCTGAGTTTTTCGATCCTCCGGCAGAAGACCGATTCCATTGCGGATCGCATCTTTCGGAGAATTTATAATTACTTCTTTGCCATCCAGATAGATTTTTCCGCTTTCCTTTTTGTCTTCTCCGAAGATAGCTCTTACAGTCTCCGTACGTCCGGCACCCACAAGGCCATTAATTCCCAGAACTTCTCCCTTTCTCACTTCAAAGGATACGTCCCTTACCATTTTTCCCCTGCAGATATTTTTCACCTGGAAATTCACTTCCCCAATCTCGGCTTGACGTTCCGGATAATAGTCCTGAAGGTCTCGTCCAACCATCATATTGGCTAGTTCTTTTTGTGTAATGTTCTTTGTCTCCACTGTATCAATATATTTTCCATCCCGCATGATAGTAACCCGGTCACAAATACTCATAACCTCTTCCAGACGATGGGAAATATAAATAATGGCAACGCCCTGATTTTTCAGCTTATCCAGCAACTTAAACAGATAAGTTACTTCCTTGTTGGATAACACTGAGGTTGGCTCGTCTAAGATCAGCACCGAAGCATTTCTGGACAAAGCTTTGCAGATTTCCACTACCTGCTGCCAGGCAACCGTCAGCGTGGACACCTCATCTGTTGCCTTGATGTCGGAAAATCCAATTTCATCCAAATATTCCTGAGCACGTGTTGTCAATTTTTTCCAATCAACAACTTTATAGTCTTTGCTTAACGTATCAATAAAGATATTTTCTGCCACCGTTAAATCCGGCACCAGCATCAATTCCTGGTAGATAATGGAGATTCCATACTCCATACCATCTTTGGGACTGCGGATATCTGCCGGTTTTCCATCGATGAAGATTTCTCCTTCATCCTTTTCCAGGGAACCAGCCAAAATTTTCATGATTGTAGATTTTCCCGCTCCGTTTTCCCCCATCAGTGCGTGAATCTCTCCCTTCTTTACCTGAAGAG
>CAMQZX010000032.1 GCA_947039785.1 uncultured Lachnospiraceae bacterium
ATCTCTTCTCCTTTTTTATTGTTTTTTTTACAAAATAAAAAGACCTGTTACGGTCTTGCCCTGATCTCCATATTAAACATTCCACCTCCTAACTGGTACAGAGTATACCGCTTCGGAATATCAACTTTGTTCCATCTATCGTCAACGTAGCAGTACGCCCCGAATAAACGGTTACAGGTTCAACGACGATACCATTTGACATACCCGTACCGCCTGAAACTTTTATATTTCCGTTCAGCAGGATGTTGTTCGCCGATAACATCATTCTATTATTTGCTCCATAGCAGCCTATAAAGCCGTATGCCGTCGAACCTCTACCAAAATATATACCGCCGCCTTGAACAATTGAATAATCTGAACCATTCACAGATTTGATTGTCCCTTCAATCGTTGCATCTTTTGAGGTAAATGATCCGTCGTAATTCAATACGAATTTATCTGTGCCGCCATACTGTACTTTCATAACCGTTTTATTGTTGTAGCCATAGGAAGCAATGTACATGTTGTAAGAACCACTCTGGGAGCGAATATAGTTGTCTGTGATTGTAAACCCGCCCAGGGTTCCACCAATACACTGCAGGCTGCCATCTGATAAGATTTTAAAAGTCCCGTTTGCAGTCACGACGCCTTCCAGGGAAATCTGGCTTGCTTTGATCGTGTAGGAGTTCATCGTCTGTGTAACTTGCGACTGTACCGTTGTCTTGAAATTCGTCGAACCGGTTACTGTATTGATGATTGCGCTGTCCGTAATCTTCTGTTCCGCCATGTTCTTCCATGTTTCCAGATTGGATACCTTAGAACCCATGGAAGACAGATCATTCTTTGTTGCATACGAAGAACTTACAGAAGTTGTGATCTCATTCGCTTTTACATTGATGGCCGTATCCATCTGGGAAGTGGTCACCCTGTCCTGTTTACTCCAAGAATAGGTACTGCCACTTTTTATATACGTATACATATCCCCCGTAGACGTATTTAAAAAGATATCTCCGACATGGCTGTCCTTTACTGCGGTTGTGGTCCAGCTTGATGCGGGGGAATTACTGGTAGTAGGGGTGTATGCCCCCACATGATTTGCAGACTTTCCCGCAACATCGGCCTCAACCTTTGTCACCCTCGTGTTGAATCCGTTCACTGTCTGTTCCATTGTTGACATTTTCGAATTCACCGTACTCTGGTCAGATTTCACCTCTGTCAGCTCTGATGATAGCCTGTCTATCGTTGCTTTATAATCCGCAAGGGAGGTATTCACTTCTGTGATCGCATCGCCCTGCTCATTTAACTTTGAAGTATGATCCCCCAGGGTCGCTTCGATCCCAGATACAGAACTTTGGAAAGCATTGTACTGGCTGTTCATGACAGTGATATCTGACTTTATCTGGGAATTCTCCGATATGATCCCATTTACCTGTCCCTGCATCACATTGAACGCAGTAGTCTGGTCCTTGAATCCCTGGTTTACTTCATCCATGGATTCTGTCAGTTGGTTAAAAGCAAAGTCCAACGTCTGATTCGAGGTATCAAATTTGATGACTGTTGATTTCAGTGTCACACCGGAATCATTGATCTCCTTTGCCACGCTCTCAATATTCAGTTTCTTCCCATTGATCTCTGCATCATCGGCAATCATAGCGTCCCGGATGATCGGGCGGTTGATTCCATCTTTTGTAAGTCCCAGAGGGTCAAACATCAGGTTCCCGTCTTTATCCCAGATATAAATGTTGTAGTCGTCAGAGGCATCTTTACCGATCTGCACTCTTACCCGGTTAGCGTCCGAGATCTGGATCGTGTTGTCAGACCAGATCGACTTTCCATCATCAGAGTGTACATTGACCCTGGAAGTGTTCACCTCAAAGCCAGTGATCTTATCAAATTGTAAGGACTCAATCATAGCCGATTTGATCGTAGCATCTGCAATTGTCGTATTTAAAGAGTTGAGTACGATAGTCTGCACATCACCAGAAGACACAGACCCGGCAAGCAATGTCTTAATCTGTGCCGTTGTGGCGTTCAGGTTATCAACTGCCAGATTGACAATCCTGGAATTTAAGACAAATTCTTCTTTGATAAGCGCAAGGTCTGTCTCAAAACGGTCCAGCTTCTCCGTTGTCGGACCTTGATAGTTATATTCCTGCTCGGTTTCCGACTCCCCTACCGCCTGCACCTCTGTGGTCATGCCGCCATCGTGGGTATGGGTCATTTTCATGCAGGGAACCTTAAAAGAATTACCATTCCTGTCCTCTACCGTCAGTATATCCCATGGATCCAGGCGGTTATCTCCCAGGAGCTTGATGCTTCCCGGCATGAAAGTAAAGCCATTGAGCTTACTGGCCACCAGTTCAAGCTGGGATTGTGTCATATAGGGATTGGATATTACCAGCTCCCTGGTGCCACTGCCGCTCTCCAGGGTAGTGCTGTTCCCCTCCTCGTCTTTTCCCGTAGCGCATACGATCCGCTGGAATTCATAAGGATAATCATTGTGCGTGAAGGCATCCCAATACCTGCTTGTAGGTACAGAATAATTAATATCCTCATACCATTTCAGTTCGATGGCACCGCTACGGTTACATATGGCAAAACAGCCGTACAACTGGGCGATAAGCCCCAGCAGTTCCCTGCAGGTATGGCCGGAAGGCTTTTTCATCGGATACGATGCCAGGCTCTCCGTTACGATGTCTACCCCGGATATCTTCGAAATTTCGTCAAGCACAGCAATGGTGGTTGTCTCATCGGGGAGGTCGGCAAAAAATGCGCATTCCGTTTTCATCATGTTGTCATAAGCCGTAAAAGTCACAGTCTCCTCATCGACTTTGGGACGCTCTGCAGTGAATTTCCCCATGGGTATCCATTCATCACAGCCTACTAGACCTTCTGCAATGGAAACAGATTGGTTTTCAATTGGTATTTCGGTTGCGTGCATCTCCACATCCACATACTGAGATACCGTGCTTCCGATAGAAAACGTATCCGCTGCCATAGAAGACATGTTGTATTTTATATTTTTGATTCCTTCCGTAATGGAAAACGTGCCGTTGACCGTGATCTTGGCCTTGAACGTCCTGGAGGACTGGCGGATCATGTTCTCGTATGCTGTTGTGGATCGATACATTACACCACCGCCTTATCCTGCGTTTTCTTCCACCATAAATCCGATTGCCGCATATTGAATGCCAGACAGGGAATCGAATTTTTCCATACTGTCCATTTGGTCAAAAAGCTCTTCGTGAACCATTTGCAGGTTTACATCAATTTCTATCTCCAGAAGTTCTTCCAGCTCATTGTAATAAGAGGATTCATCCGTAAACGCATACTTATTGCCATTTCTCAGCAACTGCCCTTCGTTTCCCTTTTTCACATATTCTCCTAAGAGCTTCTGCTGTTGACTAGTATACGTATCTGCAGCATCCATTAGGGCTGCACGGTTTAATGAGATTGCAGAATACAGCTTTTTGGGGATCTTTAACTGCAAAATACTGTCTGATATGTTTAAGAAACTTACCATCTGTCTGTTTCTGATCTTCATGCCCCTGCATCCTCCTTTTTCAGTTCATCTTCTGCCTGGCGCACCAAGGTTCTAAACTCGTCCTCATCCGCCCGGCACTGCGCCTTATTTGCTTCATAAAGAGTCGTCTCCTGAACGGACATGTTCGTATTTACCCTGCCGTCCTCTGTTGAGATCGTCGCATTGAAATAAACTGCCGGACGATCTACCGTGACTTCTCCTTCTTTTGTTTGTATGATTGAATTGCCTGTAATCGTAATGTTTTTGTATACTCTTAACATGTATTCCTCCTATTTTTCAATCAGCTCCACACTTACACCTTGGTATGTCTTTACTCCATCTACATAACTGTATACCGGATATGTTGGTGTTCCGGCGTAGAAAGTGCGAGTAATTCTTTCCCCTTTATGTAAAAAAGTAACACTGAAAAATGCCGAATCAATGGCATTATCAATAACGGCCACCTGCTCATTGCTAAGCGGTGGCCATGTACAAGACAAAGTATATTTGCGTCCAATAACATCTCCTATCATTTCTGCATTGCATGCTCTTCCAGTATTCGAAGACCATACCTTTTCTTTTTTTACTGTTAATCCGTTAAGCTTCAATGTTGGCATTACTGTCCCACCAATGATTAAACTATTGTCCGTAATACCACCTCCTAAGTCAAAAGCGGACTTTTACCATTTGATTTTGTAATCTTATTGATTTCTTCCACTACTACGTCAGTCACTTTTCTTCCTCCCACATAGATGTTGAACTGTGGGCTATTGTTTCTATTGTTCCTATTGTTTTCAGATATTGCCATGGATACAGCACTATATACAGCCGGTCCTACTGCTTTTGCGATACCGTCTACAATCTGATTGTTGTTTGCCACGACATTCCGATTTCCCATACGTCCGATCATCTCAGGACCATTCTCATTCGCAATAAACATCTGCCCCAGTTGTGGGAATCCGCCTTTGGCATACCAGTCCAAATTAAAAGAAGGAACACTAAAACTGAAGTTTCCAAGATTAATCTCATTCCAGTCCCACCCAATGTGTGGCATTGGAATATGCACAGAAGAAAAACCATCTGCCAAGGACTGTATAGCGTTTTTTCCCACGTCCCATAGATTTCCAATGGCGTTGGCTATCTTATCTGGGATTCCAGATGCCCAGCTTGTAACCTGGGAAAATGTTCCGGTCAAACCGGATTTGATACCTTTTGTGATGTCCGAACCTTTCGTTTTCACTTTAGAAGCTATATTGCCTATAGAATCAAAAACATTGTTCTTTAAAACACTTGTTCTGGATAGCAACCCAGATTCTTTGCTATTTTCAAACCCTTCACTGATTCCTGATATAATATCGGAACCTTTGCTTTTTACCCTACCCGCAATATCTCCAACTGCCTCAAAAGTTTCATCCTTGAAAGCACGGGCTTTCGACAACACTTCACTGTCCTCCACTGCATTCCAACCGTCTTTGATGCCTTGAATAGCTCCCTGCCCTTTCTCCACAAGCCAGCTCTTTGCGTCTCCTAAAGCGTCCTTTACTCTTCCAGGAAGTTCTGCAAACCAGTTAATCACAGAATCAACGGTGTCTGTTAATCCCTGTAGTAATCCAGCAATGATAAATCCGCCCTGCTCCGCCATAACTGTGGATGGACTGTGGATGCCAAATGCCTTTTTAAACCCATCTATGATTGGGGTAAATACGTTGTCGTAGATCCACTGTCCTACATTAGCGATCGCTTCTGCGATGCCAAGGAAAATCCCTGCGACAACATCGCCACCACATGCTTCTATTTTTTCCTGGAAATATTCCTTTGCGGCAGTGATACCATCTCCGATCAGTCCGCCGATAAAAGCTGCAAATCCTCCAAAAGCTGCACCAATAAGTTCAAAAAGCCTGTGAACAATCCCTGTCCAGTCAATATTAGCCAAAAACTCCCCGACTTTTTGCCCTACAAGTTTCCAGTCTGTATTCTCTATTACCCGGATGATCGTATCCAGGATGCCTTTTACAAACTCTGAAAGTGTCTGCGCGGCTTTTGCAAAATCGATCGTCTCAAAGGCACCATTGATGCTATCTGCAATGCTTGTACCGAATTTCTTCCAGTCAAACGTGGTAACAAAGGTATAGGCTGTGTTGATAGCTGTATTTATGCCATTTCCTATAGATTGTCCAACCAACTTCCAATCCGTAGTATAAAGAGCATTATTAAGCATCGTTGCAAGACCGCCTGAAATGCCGGTACATGCACGATTAATCACGTCCCAATCAAGGCCGCTTAAAGCCCCATTGATACCGTCTCCGATTGCCTTACCAAGTGAATCCCAATGGAAGTTCTGGGCAAAGGAGTCCAAGAATTCAAACGCCGTGTTGACGCCTTGTGCCAGGGTGTTTCCTACCAATTCCCAATCAGTTGTCTCAATAAAGCCGTTCAAGAAAGTGGCGATACTTTTTGCTATCTTTCGGGCAGTAGCTTTGATTTTATCCCAGGGAATGTTCTCCAAAGCTTTATTGAGTTTATTTCCCAGCATAGCGCCGATTTCTGTAAAATCAGCATTTTTCCAGGCTTCTTTGATCTTGTCGGCAAGATTCTTTACTTTATTCTCAATCGGGACCGTCTCAAACATATCGGAAGGAGACAGGCCTCCAGTACCTACGTTTGGCGTTTTCGCACTGGAATTTCCAGAATCCGAATCCTTATCGTCATTGAGCTTATTGATCTGGTCGAACCCAAGCAAAGTCCTCTGATATTCCTCATTTGCCTCAGCCGCTTTATCCGTACTGTCCGCTGCATCATCCATATTGGAGGATGTGCCAGCAATGCTGGAGGCATAGTCCTGCTGTACTTTCTTCGCACGTATGTAGTTGCCTTGCCCTGTCAGGGATGACATGAGCTGTCCAAATACATTGACTACTGAAATCACCTTTTGGATCAGGAAATCCAGAATAGGCGATACTACATTGAGTATTGGGGCAAATGCTGCCGCCAGTGCATTTTTGAGCTGTGTCAAAGAAGACATCAGCGAAGAAAGACTGTTGTTTGTCTCATTACTGTACTGGGCAAGATTCCGGAAACCTTCTTTTGTCCCATTCAAAACCCCGCTTATTGCAAAGCTGGCAAACATAAAACGAGCAGTCATTCCAATTGTCCGGAACATGCTGCCCAAACCCTTCATCTTATTTCCCATTCCAGATACGGAATTTCTTGTCTTATTCAGTATGGGAATACCGTTTGTAAATTTCTGTATGAGAGAAGCAAATGCCCCTCCAGCCTTTTTAATGACGGGACTGATTTTATTCAATACTGCCCGTAGTCCGCCAAAGGCTTTTGAAGCAATGTAGGATGACTCTGTCGCCACTCGCCCTATCACTGGGATCTTCTTTACGGTCTGATTGATGCTGGAGCGGATCTCCTGCATTTTTTTCGGAAGGTAAGATAATGAGGTTGCCGCGGACTGCAGGTAACTGCCGCTGCTCATCTTTCCAGTGCTGGCTACCATTGTATCTGCACCAGATGCTTCCATACCGGCTTTTTGCGATCGGTATCTGCCAAGCTCTACTTCCGTCTGGCGGATGGCTGCCGTAACATCATTCCAAGCTTTCGTATGCTGCATCATAGAACCATCTGTTTTCATGCCTTCAGCATCTGCCTTGTAATCATCCAGAGCGTTTTTCGCTTCTTCGATATCGTACTGAAGGTTCCTCCAGCTTTTGCTATTTTGGCCTTCTCCCATTTGCTGCATCTTTTCCTGGCGGGCAAGAAGTCCGTTCAGCTTCTTCTCAGTCGCCCCAATGCATCTTGTCAGCTCCTTATACTCTTCGGACTCTTCATAAATATCAGAATCGGACATGGCATCTTTCCTTGCCTGGAGTTTGGAAAGAGCCTTTTCCGCGGACGCAATATCCTGTTCCAGGTTCTTGTAATCTTCGGAATACACCCGGAGTCCGGAAGCCATCTGCACTTCCTTCACGTATTGCCTGACTCCATTCACTGCTGCCTTCATTCCATTCGCCATCCCAGATGCGATGCCTGAAGTGATATTCCCATTCTTTAGATCTGCCAATGACTTTTTGATCAATGCCTTCATATTGTTCAATTGCTTCATGGAGTCATCACTGGCTATACTCTCACCTAAGTTGCTTTTGCCATTCTCGGAACCTGTATCTACAAAGTTCGATACACTTTTCGCATTCTCTTGGTGTCTTTTTACGGTTTGTGTTTCCTCTGTAAATTTTTTTGCTTGCTCAGATGCTTGATCAAAAGATTGCGCTACATCTTCAACTTGTTTTTCGGTCTCTGATGCCTCTTTTGCAATTTCTTGTAATCGTGTCTCCATCTCTTCGAAAGAATCAAATATTTCTCCCGGAAGAAGATGATGGCTCAATTTCACATTTTCAAACGGGTCTAATTCCGATAACCTTTTCTCTTCATTATAGAGCGTCTGGAGCCAGTTCTGTGTTTTTGCAATATCATATTGCAGGCTTTTCCATTTCTGCGTATCTGTTGATCCGCCTATAGCAGTATGCTTGTTTTCTTTTTCCCACAGGTTCTCCAGTTTTTTTTCTGTTCTTGCAATCTCTTTTTGTAACTCGTCAAAACTCCCTGTAAATTTCATATTGCTACCAACATTTGCAAAAGCTTTCTGGAGGTTCAGTGTGCTAGAAGCCGCTTCTTTTGCCACAGACTTTATTCTATTCATCCGCTTCACTGATTCGTCGCTTGATGTCTTTTTCGCAGGCTCCTTTATTTTTTCAATATCTTTATTAATGGAATCTACCATGCTTTTGACGGATTTTTTGGCATCCTGCGCGTCCTGCTTCAGCTTTTTGGGGTCTGCCTCAATGACAACCTCCAGGCGTTCTAATTCTTTTCCCATACTTTTTCACCTCCTCCCGTAAAATAAAATGGCCAAGGAATTTACATTCCCCGGCGTCTTTGGTTGACTGCAGCAATATACTGCCGCCTGCGTTCCTTAAATTGTTCCATCTCTTTTTCTTTTATGGATTCCTCGTAAGCTTTCTTATCCTGTTCAAATAATTTGGGGTAATAATCCCATGGCTGTGGTGGACTGTCATTTTTACCCAGAGTCAAATATCTTGTGACCAGTTCTGCCTGTAAAAACTGCATCCGTACAGCATTCTTAAAGTCCTGTTCCCGTCGCTTATTGTAAGCCTCCACAACGTCATATACTTCGCCAAGGGACATCTTCCAAAATTCCTGTACGGTTACCCCAGCTTCAACTGCCAGAGGATAGAGGGTATCTATAAGATCAGATATCCACGATTCGTTCCCTACAGGAGTTCTTTGCTGCTCTCCAATTCCGCCATGATCGTATCCCCTTGCTCTCCTGTAAAAAAACCAGATACCACAAGGATAGGCATCACTACCTTTGACAGGAGGTCGATCTGATTTCCTCCTTCCTCACACCAAAACTCATACAATCTTCTTATTTTTTCGAAATTCACTCCATGGTTCCATGGGGTAGCTGCCGCCTGGATGATGGTCAGCATTGCCGATAATGGCGGAAGCCCATCTGCCGACACAAGGTTCAAGATATTCGTTCTATACTTCTTTTCCAGTGCTCCTATCATCTGTGTATTGAGCTTTAACTTATAGCTTTCTCCGCGCACCGTCCAGATATGAAAAGGCTGTCTCTTTGGTCTTACCTCGCTGATTGCTGTTACTTTTTCCTCAGTGACGCCTAATTCATCATCTAAACCTTCAAAATTTCCCATCTTATCATCCTCCTTATGCCGGGTCTGTCATGTCAATGTCACTCTGCACGAATACGGTCAATTCAAAATCAATGACTCCATTCACGCCTCCGCCTGTACGCTTTACACTGACTTCTGCATCAAACTCTGTCGTTGTCCCATCCTTCATAGTTTCCTTAAAAGACAGGACTTTTCCGTCATCCTGTGCTTTTCGCATTAAACGATAAGGGGAATCCGCAGAGGTATTCTCATACTTAAATTTATAGACCATATCCGGCAGATCACCGATGCCCTTCTCATACTTTTTATGTGGGTCTGTCAGACAAGTGTTATCCACTTTCTCAGGCTCCACTCCAATATCCGGGATCTCTTTTAATCCCGGAAGATCTTTATACTCGCCAGTTGCGCCTTTTTCCTTATATCCCAACGTTGTTCCATTTGCTAACATGCTTAAATCATCCTTTCTTTAAAAAGCCCAATATACGAAATCATCATCCATGCTGATGATCCCTTCATACCTCATCACTTTGTGCTTGAGCATCCCTGGTTCCGGGGCATCCATGCAGGCAGTACGCACTAAACCAGTGGCTGATATCGCCTTATCCACCTCCAGAGCTGTCTGGGAAGTAGATCTGTTATGCCAGATATCAATCCGATAACGGACTTTTGCCTTATCTTCTTTGTTGTCCGTATGCTCGATCACAGAATTGTCTTCTTCTACATACTGGATCGCTGGAAATGAAGTCCACTCGGTAGGATAGGAATCCGATACATTATCCGTAACGGCAAGAAGGGCCTCATATACCTGATCCTTTACATTTTTCATAGTTGCCTCCTTATCTGATCTGCAAGGATATCTGCGACCTCATCCTCATGATCTTTCAACGCAGGATACAGGAAGGGCTGCGCTGCCTGGCCATTGGTCAAATATCCTTTCGGTTTCTCATCTTTGCCTTCTACAACGCCTAGTCCATATCTCTCTGCTTTTTCCCTGCTCATGGCATCCCCAGGAATCATCCAGCCGGTCTGTCCCCAGGCATATGTCGTATCCGGGGATATTCCCTCATGGTTTGCCTGTCCTACGGGGCCTGTGCCAAATTCCACATAGGGAGCATATTCTTTATTTGTGTAGCACGTACCTCTAACAGCATCTCCATCTTCTTCCAGGGAACTGTAAATACTCTCCCTTAACTCTCCGGTTGCCTGTTTGAATGCACAGTTGCCTTTTGCTGCCCCCTGGATGTGCTGTATTGCCTTTCCGACACCTTTACGCAGATCCACTTTGGATATCTTATCTAACTTACTCTCCAGTTTTTTATATCCGACGATCATACCAGCTTCTCCACCTCTAATCTCAAAGGCTTGTATGGCTTTATGGAAATGATCCGGTAATCCGGCTCAGAATCCTTATCTACATATAGGCACAAGCCGTCACCTTCCACGATATCTAAATCCTTCGAAAAGACATAGTGCAGGATACCTTTTTCATCCTGCTTCACCGTATAGTCCCCCTGGATCCTTAAATTCTGTATGTAAGACAGCTTGTCACCATATTGCTGGGCCTGGATCTTTCCACCCGCCGGCCACACTTCCCCTTTAAATAAAACGGAAGGCTGATATTCAACTGAAGTACCGCCCTCCCCATCTTTGATAGTTTCTGCCTTCTTGTGGTAATATTGCTTTACTCTACTTCTTTTCATGCGCATGTCCGCCAACCCTCGCTAACCGGAATCGGTTCATTGTGTCATAGATATGCTTTGGGGCATTATCAAAACTGTAGCTTTCCCCCGCTTCGCTCCTGCCCGTTTCTCCCTCAGTTCCCATCCGGTTCAAGGCAATCGTGGCAAGGTCGCGAACAGTTTTCTTTAATCCGGGTACCAATTTTGTCCTGCCCGTATAGGAAAGCACATAAGATTCTGCATCCTCTAACAACAGAGAAAGAAGGTCCTCATCCTCCTCCCCTGTCAACGTCTGGAGTTTCTCAATCTCTTTGAAGTTATACATCAAATCGCTCCTTCAATAGTGAGCGCAGCTCATCCTTCGTAAGGCTGGAACATCCCTCCAGCCCCCTTTCTTTCGCATATGCTCTCAATTCACTCACGGTCATCTCATCAAACTGTTTTCCTTGTCCGCCTGGAGATGGAAGCTCAGTTGCATCTCCAAGGGTCTTAAAACCTGCCGCCTTTAATCTTTCCACCTGAGCTTCTGTTTTTGCGATCCTCTCAACATTATCCTTGATTAACCTCATTAGGCGCCCTCCCCATCTTTGACGCTGACATAAACGGAATCCAGCTTATTATCCAGCACCCAAATGTCGTGGAATCTACGGTAGTCCATCTGCCATGCATTCAATCTCTGATTCACAGTAGGGTCAAAGATCCTCATGATATCCTGTTTGGTCAGAGCGATCGGTGTACTCCGCTGCATGATCATGAAGTTGATATCCTTTGCGGTTTCTCCCTTTACGTAACCGCCAACTTCCTGCCCTTCCGTTTTACCATCATAGATGGTAATAGCAGTATACATTCTATTTGCAGGAGTGGAGATGATCGGCACACCATCAATGGATGGCACCTGCGTATCGATACCGCCTTTCGAGAATGTAGCTGCTGTGATCTTTCCGGAGATCTCCAGTTCATACTCCATGATCATGTCCGGTGTCGCATGAATAACCAGAGGGCCATTGTAACCAATCTCCCTGATCGCTTTGATTCCCTCTTTGAACTTTCTCAATGCGGAAGTGCCGGTTGCTCCTGGGGTATACCCGTACGTCACCATTCCGGCTTTATTCGCCTCGATCACTTCCGTCGCGATCTTAGAAAGACGGTATGCATCAATCTCCGGAATAACATACATCCTCTGGAACTCTGCCATAACAGCCGCCGCAGTTGTGACAAAGCTGTTTTCATCAATGTCAATCGGATCCAGCTGGAATTTACGACCACGATCCTGGGTCATTACCCTGGTTTCATACTCCAGGGTCACACTGCCCTGCTGGTATCCTTCATCACGGTCATAGTCCCCCATGCCCTGTACAGCCATCTTTGGGATCTTTACTTCTTTGCCTCCCCGGTAGATCACCTGTCCGGCGTTGGCATCCATCCAGCCGGTTACCGCATCCTGGATAGCGACCTTATCCAGCGTGTTCTGAAATAATGTTGCAGTTGCTAATGTGTTAATTGGCATTTATCTCACCTTTCCTTTCTTAAATCCCCATCATGATTGCTTCCACCTGTTTTGCCAGCTCAGAGTCATCTGTGCCAGGCGCTTTTTTCGGTGGCTTATCTCCCTTTAAACGTGCCTCCACAGCCGCCTCTACCGCCTCCTGAAAGGCTTTTTCTACTGTGGCAATGGATTTGTTGCAGGAGTCTGCATCTGCGTAATTAAGCACCTCTGCAAGCCCTGCAGGCAGTTTCTTTTCGGCAAGGGTGTTTTTTGCCTCTGCCATCAGTTCCTTTCTTATGATTGCAGCTTCCCTGTCTGACAATTCCTGTTCTTTTTTCTGCTGCATGTACTGGGTTTTTTCTTCCTTTGTCATCTTTGCTAGTTTTTCCGCTTCTGAGAGTTTATCATCCGTCAGTGCCTCCCACTTCTTCTGAGCATTCGACACCGCCGTATTGACTGCCTTCTGCACTCTACGGTCAAATTCTGCCTGATTTCCCTCCCCTTTTAGGAAATCATCAAAGGATTGTGGAGGGTCTTGCTCGTCGGAACCTCCCCCAGGTTTGTTGTCGTTGCCATCACCTGTGCCGTCACCGTCCCCTTCTGCGAATTTCTGCAAATTCATGGGAATTCTCCAATATTTTAATAAATATTTATTCTTCATGATCTTCCTTTCTGCCCTGGATGTATTCTACCATCCCGGTGCCATTAAAATGTTCTGCCCAAGCCCGTATTCTACCGTGCCCATACAGGACAGTTCTTTTACGCCTGCTGCCAAAGGCATAAAAATAACAGCCTATTTGGCTGCCATCTTCGTCTCCATCTTCTGTTCCGGCTCCTTAAATACTTTCACATAACCGGCTTTCTCCAGCTCCTTGAATCGCTCATCTGTGCACTCGAAAATGTCACCAACATTCCGACGCTGTTTCGTGATTCTGTCATTGAACTTTTGAATGACCTTTGCCTTCATCTGAACCACCTCCTTTTCATTGCACCGTGCAAATTTCTAAAAACAGGTATAAAAATACCACCAATCATAATTGACTGATGGTATTATAATCCCGGAACCACATCTTTGATTCCTTTTGCAATATTAGCAGCCTTTTTCATAAGTGTATTATCACTTAAATACTCAAGACCTTTTAGCGTTATTACTGGCTGAATTGGCTGTTCAAGATGGGGGCTGTAGTCACCACTGCACTGGTCATATATCACACCTTCTATATATCCTGACTTCGCTAACATGATAAGAATTTTCTCCCAGCGCTGATGCGATATATTTAGCCTTGCATGCGAAATCTTATTCACATCAAATTCATCGTAATCCATGGCCTGTTCCAAAGCTTTTAAGATTTTATAAATAACCGAAAAATTATCCATTCTATCCTTCCTTTACATAGCCAATATCTCAAAATCCTGCCAGATATCTTCGAGGGGCTTCCCATTAACTTTATGATGTGAAATCATATCCCTGGTATCCGCATAAAACACAGCATCTCCATTCGGACATGTACATATAAACGGCTTATAATCGCGCCAAGAAATATTATACCGTATCCCGTACAAAATGAACTCAATATCAAGTCCCATATCAATCGCCTCGATTAGCTCATCCAGGCTCTCTAACTTATCAAAATCTTTTCCAGGTATGGTCACATCTCTCACTCCTTTACCAAATCTGCATTTGCTATTTTATGACCCAATTTCAATGGATTATTATGATTTGTATCCCGCACCATTTTTCCATCTTTGATTTCATTCCAATTATGATAATGTGGAACGATTTTATGCTCTTTGGGATTTCCGTGATTCGTCATATCGATATCCATTCTTGGCTTTCCGGTTTTTCCGAAGTATCTACGCTGAACGACCTTTCCATTCTCCATTTTATCATAAACGCTATTAGGTTCATATTGGTATGGCACTTTTCTCTCATCTCCTGAATCATGCCTATTCTCCAATGCTTTTCTCTGCCAATTTACATCCCGGTAAGCTTCTTTTATCTCATTCCACTTCTCAGGATCATTATACTTCATATCCTGGAAACCATCCAGTGTTTTGGGGATATTTTCTCCCAAGACTTTTTTATACTGTTGATACTGAATCCGATCAGCGGAGCGGTTTTTGATCTTCTTCTCTTCCAGCTCTGCCTCTGGCCTGCCTTTGACATATTGATCATACCACTGCCGGTAAGTCATAGTCATTGGAACCTCTATCACTTTACCTGTAACTGGATCACGTGCCTTCCTCTTCAGTTTATTCAGCAGTTCATCGGAAATAACGCTGATTGTTGTGGAGCGGCACCATGGGTGCATGGGCGGGCAGTTCGTTCCAGTCTTTCTGTCTTTCACAGGAAATATCTTCCCATCTAACTCCCGGCAGATTTCAGATGTCTTTAAATCCAGAGTAGCCAGATAACGGTATCTCTCAATTTCCGCCTCTTCGTAAGCTTTGAAATTCAGTTCCGTAGAAACATAGTTACTTTCTGTCCAGACTAATCTCCGCGCCTTACTGGAACCCTGTGCAAATTTATTTGCTATGATCTCAGCAGCTTCCCGGTTGGTACGGCCTGTCACGAGATTGATCAGTAGCTCCTCTTTTAGATTCTGAGCCAATGCCTGTGTATTTCCCCAGATACGCTCTGAGTAATTCTTCCCAGACCACTTTGAGTTGATCACCTGGTCAATGGTCTTCGCATCTACTACATTGAAACTGAATGCTGCTTGTGCCCGCTGCTGCGTATCGTAGATCGTGTGATAATATGCTTCATTGGCCAGGTCAACATAATGAGATGTACTGATCTTCTTCTCCTGTTCATAGACTGACATCATCACAAAATCGAGCTGGTTCTGCAGCTGCTGCAACCGTTCCAGCCTTGCCTGGTAAGCTGGGGACTCCAATTGTGCCAGAAGATCCTTTTTATCTCCATCCCCACTCTTTAGCTTCTGCATCAATTCATCCAAGGAAGCTCTATCTTGAAGAGTATTGAGCAGCTGCATAGCTTCATTTCGGGATAGTTTATGTTTTATCTGGTATCTCTCAAAGATCTCATCTGCATGGAGGCTCATATACCTTGAAGCTTTCAAGTAAAGGGTTGATATCTGGTCTGCTGCTTTCTCAGCTTCTTCTATGTATTCATACATATTCTGGACTTGCCGGCGTTCCCAGTATGAATTACTCATCTACATCATCCTTTTTCTCGTCTTCTTCCTCATCATCCGGCGGCGGAGTATTAGGCTGATTGCCAAACATCTTTTGCTGCTGCTCCAAAGCTTCCTGGGATTCTTTTTCCACCGTCTCAAGCTCTGCATCCACATCCTCCACAAACGGGATCTGTGACAGCAGCGTTTTCTTCCCTACTTTTCCCCACAGATTAGACACGATTTGAGAAATTTCAAGCAAGTTCTTAGGCATCGCCCTCGTGAATGTTGGCGTGATTTTTGAAATATCAAGTCCGATACCAGAACGGGTGTTAAGGAAATATACAAAGATACGGAGGCGTTTTCTCATGCCTTTCTTGTAGTATCTGGTCTTGATCTTTGTGATATTCTCCATCCCCAAAAGCTTAAACTCCATAGCCACACCGGAAACATTTCCCCCGAAGCTTTCATCTGTCATACAGGGGATATGGGAAAATTTATGGATATCCTGCTCAATGGCTTTCTTTAAGATCTCCACGCCAGACTCGTCAAAGGTCCTTGTCAGGTATTCCGCCTTCGTAGAATCCGGAAGCTCCAGGATCTTATCTTCCTTTAACTTTTTGCGGGCTTCTTTATGTCCTTTTCCATCCCCTTCTGTTTCTGCGTCCTCATCAGCAAGAAGGGTTCCATAAATTGCAAGAATGGCATCAATGAACTGCTCCTTATCCGTGATTCGGTCGCTCATCAATGCGTTGTATGCATCAATCAGAGGGATCTGCAATTCATAATCACCGATGGCCATTTTGTTATTCAGGTATTCCACAACTGGAACCTCTCCCTTAAAGTGCTCTACAGGCTCCTCGTAAAATTCCTGCGGTCCATCCATATCTTGAATATCCATCACATATTTATAGCTCTGCGTCAGAATCGTCGCAACATATACTGTGTTCACCTGATCCGTAGAGTCTTTCTTGGAATAATAATAGACAGCAAAGAGTTCATTCTGCTCAATGCTGTCATCGTAAACAATGAAAGTGTTTTTCGGACTCAGATTTTTGATCATCAGATCCGTTTCGTCCTGCTTTGTATAAATATATTCATATGCCCTTCCGTAAATAGAAAGATCAAGGCCGTTGTCTCCGTCCGCTTCATCTGCCCCAGCTATCTCCAGGGCATCCGTCAGGTATGTGATATCCTCTTCGCTTTTGTAGGCCACTGGATTGCCTATGAAGTAAGAACTGGCTGTATCCGCAATATCCTTCGCATGGTTACAGACAAGCCGGTTCTCCCTCTCCGTTTCACCTAATATCTTATGCTCTCCCCTATAGTAATTCTCTAATTTCTGTAACCTGTCAATGCAGGCTCTGTGTTTTAGGATCAAATAGCGGATTGCCTGTTTATTGATATTCCGCTCATCGAAATTCTCTGCTGGCATTGTAAACACTTGCAATCTCATCACCTCCTTGCAGCCTTTATCGCTGTACTGCTTTTTAATCTTGCTGTATGGTTTCCAATTATTGTATATACAAAATATCTGATCGCGTCCATGGCATGGTCATGGTCTTTGACTGGCTTGTCCTCGCCGCGCTCTGCAGCTTTTTCATCCCAGATGTAGGAAGCAAACTCTTTGATTGTGTTCACGCAGGAAGCCGCGAATGCAATCTTATCCTGGTTCAGCATTGTTCCCACCAAACGAATTCCATCTTCCACATCATTTTTCGCTTTCAACACTTTATATCCACGCTTACGCAACTCTGCAATAAACGAAGCCGCCGAAGGGTCTACGATCACTGCCCTGATCTTTGTCCCGGCCAGCCACTTTTCTAAATCATCTGCATATTCTGTATCCGTCTTCTGCTTTCCTTTCTCACGACCGGAATAATAGTATTCCCGGATGCAGTACCAAACACCATCTATCCCCTTGTTCCACAACAGAAAAACAGTAGCATTCTGCGTACCGTAGTCACAGCTTACATATCGATTTCCATCAATCAGGATACTGAAAAACTTTAAGATATTCTTGACATGCCTTTTAACATCAAACATATCATAGATGATGCCTTCTGCCATACACCACAGCCCCCGTATGTATCTGTCATAGAACACGCCTGTATACATGCTGCGGTATCGTTCTTTTACCTTCTCAGATAAGCTCAGGTTATCATCCATAGTGAAATGAAGATACAAAAGCTTCTTTTGCTTTCGCTTATCAATCCAGTTGACTTTAAACCAGTGGTACGGTCCATCTGGGTTGCAGTTGAACCAGAACTTTGAACCATCTACGGAACATCGTCCGGTTGCCTGGTTGACAAAAGATTCCGGCATCAAGGCTACTTCATCAAAAAAGACTCCGGCCAGTGTGATTCCCTGAATAAGGTCCTGAGATCGTTCATCTTTGCCACCGAAGATATAAAAATAGTTTTCCGTCTCTCCCCTGGTTACGATAATCAGATTGTCTGCCCGGTGGTCTGTGACTTGGTATCCTCTGGATTTCAGCATCAGCTTCAGCCAAAAAAGGACATTTCTCCGAAAGCTTCCGATTGTCTTGCCACACATGGCAAAGTTCTGGCCATTGAAAGACGCCATTGCCCATAGCACAAAGGAAAGAGACATGCTCAGGGTCTTTCCTGATCGAATTGCTCCGTCTGCGATGATACCATCATGATCTTTCACCGGGGAGGTTTCGCACCACCAATTTAAGACTTTCCGCTGCTTTGGCGAAAAAGGCTTGAATTTAAATATCTGGTTGATCTTCTTCATCTGCCCAATCCTCCTTGGCACTACCAGCTAAAGCTTCTAGGAAACCATCATCTGCAATTTCTACCTCATCCTCTAACTGCGCTTTTACTTTCATGACATCAATTCTGGTCCTCTGCTCTTCTGTTGCAAGTTCCCAGTTCTTATGCAGCATCTCATCGTACTGCCTGATCATGCTGCGCAGCTCCGCCTGGGCCCGTGCCTGAGCTTTCAGGAAGTCATTCTGCTTATCCCATGCCTGCTGCACCTCCCATTTTTCTCCTATTACGTTACCAGTTTTCTTTTCAACCTTCTCAATCGTCTTATCCTGTTGATCTTTCACATATGCGATTCGCTGTGCACGGATAATGGCGGCGTAGGCAATCTGGATCTGGTGCCACAGGAGATCCAGAGGGTTGGCATCTTCGATGGCATGAAAAATCTCCCTGGTTTCGTCAGGGAGATACTTGGAGAAGAACCCATACTTCTCTGCATGTTTATTTCCGGGTGGACCAGTAGCGTTCTTATTACCCGGCTGGCCGCCTCTTTTTTTATTCGCAACGTTGCGTTTCTCTGTTTGCAACGTTGCATTCCAATTATATCTGTTCTTCCAGCTTCGAACCGTACCTTCGGGAAGATTTAGTTGACTTGCAATCTCAACTAATTTCTTGCCTTCCAGATACATGGACCGCGCCTGTTCTATTCTCTCATCTGGTTTCCGTGGCACTCACCTCACCTTCCTTTTCGTCGTTTTGGGTATTGAAAAAGAGACACCGAGGTGTCTCTTTAATATAATTAACATTTGCTTTTGTTCATTTCAAGAACTGATAAGATAGCTTCCTGTAAAAGTCTGGAATAATTTATTCCTTTTTTATCAGCTTCCACACTCATCCAGTATGGAATCGTACAGTTCTTTTTGACTGCTTTGTTCTCCACTCTCTTACGGTACTCTGTAAAATCAACATCCACCAATGTTACAACATCATGTTCTTCTGTTTTGAATTCTCTACTATAGGGCTGAGGAAGATCCTTTTTATCATCCTCCATATCAATCCCCATTAACCCAATGGCATCACGCGCCATTTCCATTGCATCAGCAATAGAGTCTCCTTGCGTCCCGATATCAAAATCCGGAATCCGGACATAATATCCATCATCTTCTTTTTTTAAGATGATTGGGTAAGCTCCTTTCGCCATTTTTTTCCTCCTTATTGTAAATCTTATGTTGAAACTAAGCAGCATATAGAAAAAGTCAAGTTTCTGGGGCTATAGCCCCAGTTTCTTGATAATCGCCTGTGCGAGTTTCTCATTAATTTCTGAATGTCTAGGAATCGGCTCAATCCTTTTTCCATCTGTATAGAGGTCGTGATTACCGCCATTTCTTTTCAGATACCAGCCATTCTTTTCAAGGCGCTTGATTAAATCTTTTCTTTTCATTATATGCTCCTTAAAAGATATTATTAACAGTTACAATTATATTATACGTATAAAATGCGTATTTGTCAATATATTGTACGTATAAAATGCGTATTTTATTAAGTAAAACGCCCCGCATCTCTGCAAGGCGCTTTAATGAAAAGAAAAGATTTAGTTAGTTTCCTAAAAGCAGTCCCACCAGCACCATAACTGATATCCGGCTGATACCAGGAAAGGAGGAGTCAATGAGCAATAATAATCTAAGCAAACCGCTGCTGGTGCTGCGTGCGCCGCTCGTCAAATGTCTTTTTATGCGCCCTGCCGGGCAAGCAGGACGCTTTGTTGTGACTAATATTTTCTAAGTAAATTGAAGCATTGGGACTCGAACCCAAACCGTTTTCCAGCAATCTACCGCTGCTCTTGCCAATTGAGCTATACTTCAACCCCCGCCCAGCAGGGAATCCATATGTACTTCATGCCCTATAGGCGTTTATCTGCCGCTTTGGTATCAGAACCCCCTCGCAACTCCACCCAGGAAGAACGTCTTCCATGTTCTTTACATATATCATTTTCAGCGCGTCCGCCATACTCATGATATCTGCTTCATACTTATCGCCAGCGTGCACACCAGCGGAGAGGATGTAGGTAATCGGCTAACCCTGCGGCGGGCTACCCTTTCTTTGAACGCACAAGATATTGTGAATGTACTCCTGTTTTCCCGGTGAGGTACAGGGCAAGAAACCTCAAATCAGCCACCAGGCTGTGACACCCGGCAGCCGCTTAACTAAGAGGGGGAAATGAGTCAATCCGTCATCTCTTTCAGCTTATACTATAACATTTTGAATCGTAACATGTGTAACAAAAGTAACAAACTTTACATTTTTTCCATGAATCTCTTTAATTCCATTTTTACACTAGCTTCTGTTGCTTTTCTTCCAAGCTTCCTGGCTGTTTGTTCCCACGACATTCCCTCAAAAATCTTATACCGTATGATCCTCTGCATCCGGTTTGGAATCGTGTTCAGCCATGACTCCACATCAAGTTTCAGCTTCTCGGCATTTTCCTTGCGCTCTTTAAGAAGTGCCTCTTCCAGTTTCATTGCCTGTCGATCTCCCGGCTCTTCCAGGCTGCCTTGGATGTGGAAACTCTGGGGTGTATAAGGGAATTCATTCATTGAGCCTTTCACAGAGTCTTGCACTACCTGTTTTTTCTTCTTTAGCTTTCGAATATCCTCTTCTGTCTCCTTGATCAGCTCACAGGCATCTATGTAGTCATTCAGGATGTTCTTGTCCAACGATATCTCCTCCTCTACTGCCTAAGAAAGTCCGAAGCATCCGTCTTTTCCATTCCGGTTCTTGGAACTTTTCTAAAGCGTCTTTAGCTGCTACAAGCTCCTTGCATTTTTCTTGATACAGCTTGTCTATCTCTCTGATCTGTGCGGGTGTCAGGCCGGTCTCTCGATACTCCTGCAACTCCCGCATGGCAGATATCGCCGTCTCTAATGCTTTTCCCTTAACACATTTAACCATTAACGCGCTAATACCATCAACTCGTTCGAAGTCCATTTCCGCTATCATCGCTTTGCAATTTTTTATTGCTCTTTGTAATTCATCCATTAACCTGTCCTCCTTCCCAGCCCTTACATTTTTTGCACCGGATTTTACTGCTCACCAGGCTGCCACGGATCTTTGTGTAATTCGGGCAGCTTGGCTTCACATATACGACCAGTTCTCCGACGTTTCCAGTGCTATGTTTACAGGTATTATATTTTTCCTTCATGCGTTACTCTCCTTCTTCGCTATCTTTAAATTCTCATATGGCTTATGCCGCCAATGCCAAAGCACCATCGGGCGTTCTGCCATTAGCAGCCGCATCTTCTCCTCGAAATTGGGAAGATAGCGGTTTTCTTTGTTTTTCATACAATCCCTTTCTTCCAAACTTCATCCATGCATCCTCTGTGAAAAAACATTTCCGTGCCTCGTTTTGTCTTCACATATTCCACACCAGACAAATTGCCGTCGGACTCAATATCTTTTCCGCAACCCTGACAACGGGCCTTCCGAACCGGTACATTCCTTTTTTCCATACCGGCCTGTCAATTCACCAGCTGCTTGTATTCTTTTCGAAATATCTATCAATTACTTTCCCTCCCTAATCGCTTTGATTCTTGCTTTCAAACTCTGCATAACCCAGTTTTGTACATCATCTTTTTTCTCCAGTGCCTGCATGACGTCCTCGTCGCGCGTACCGCTGCACACTAAATGATGGATGATGACTTTTTCCGTCTGTCCCTGCCTGTGCAGCCTTTTATTCGCCTGCGTGTACAGCTCATAGTTCCATGTCAGCCCAAACCAGACTACGTGATTTCCACCCTGCTGGAGATTCAGTCCGTAGGCGCTGCTCGCCGGGTGTGTAAGAAGAATGTCAATCTTTCCGTTATTCCAGTCATCTTCGTCTTGCGTTGTTTTAAGCTCCCGTACCCTCAGCCCCGATTTCTCAAATGCCTTTAATATCCGTGTCCGGTCATGCTGGAAATTGTAGAACACAAGCGCTGGCTTTCCCTGCAGGGACTCTACAAGCTCCGTAAACGCTTCCAGCTTGCAGTTATGTACCTCATGCACCTCATGATCATCGTCGTACAGGGCGCCGTTCGCAAGCTGCAAAAGCTTGTTGCTTAATGCCGCCGCGCTGGTAACGCTGATCTCGTCGTCATCCTCAGGCAGCTCCAAGACCATTTTTCGTTCCAGGTCCCTGTATGCTTTTTCAGCTTTGCCATCCAAGACGACGGGGATCTGGTGATATGTGATGTCGGGGAGCTGTAAGTAGTCCTCTGCCTTCATGCTGATGCAGATATCTGAAATTTTCTCTAGTATGCTCTGCTCGCTCCCAGGCTTTGCCTTGTAGTTGTAAATCACGTTGTTACCGCGGTCGCCTGGGTCAAAATACCGTTCCCGAAACTGCGTGTACCGCTTTCCCAATCTTTCTCCTCCATCCAGGAGGAACACCTGTGACCACAGATCATTAAGCCCGTTGGGAGAAGGCGTTCCAGTAAGCTCTACCATCCGTTCGATGTGATTCCCAATACTTGCTAAAGCCTTAAAACGTTTCGCTTTGTGGCTTTTAAAGCTGCTAGACTCGTCGACGACGACCATGTCAAACGGCCAGGCGTTTTTGTAATAATCCACCAGCCAGCACACGTTTTCCCGGTTGATGATATATATGTCGGCAGGCGTGTTCAACGCCCGGATACGTTTTGCCTGGCTTCCCAACACGGGGGATACACGAAGGATACGTGTATGGTCCCATTTGTCCTTCTCCTTCGTCCAGGTGCCCTCTGCTACCTTTTTCGGGGCTATGACAAGGACCTTACGCACCGCGAACCGGTTATATTTCAGCTCCCTGATGGCCGTAAGCGTGGTCACTGTTTTCCCGAGGCCCTAACCCATATCAAGAAACAGGCCTATCTTGTTGATTCGGATAATCTGGTCGATACAGTGTTGCTGATAAGCATGTGGCTTGAATATCATCTGTCATCACCTCCTCTCTTTCTCCGTGCTTCATAATTCGTATTTACAATCAATCGCTTTGCTGACATCTTCATATC
>CAMQZX010000033.1 GCA_947039785.1 uncultured Lachnospiraceae bacterium
GTGTGAAACAGAGCTGGATAGGAGATATAGTGCCATGAAAATAGTTGATGTTGTATGCTCAAAAGGAAGAACAGGATTTTTCTTTGATGACCAGAGAGCCATCAAAAAAGGTGCAGTAAAGAACGGAGAAGTTTATGAAGGAGCTCCTGTGACAGAAGGATTCAAATCCGTGCGTCAGGCAGGAGAGGCAATCTCTGTTATGCTGGTACTGGAAGACGGACAGATTGCTTATGGAGACTGTGCAGCAGTTCAGTATTCCGGAGCTGGCGGAAGAGATCCTCTGTTTCTGGCAGAGAACTTTATCCCGGTGATTGAGACATATATTAAACCTCATCTTGTTGGAAGAGAAGCAGATTCCTTCAGACAGTTATCTGAAGAAGTAGAGGCGATCCAGGTAGACGGCAAACGTCTTCACACAGCCATCCGTTACGGTGTGACACAGGCAATTCTGGATGCAGTTGCGAAAGCAAGCAAACGTTTAATGTGTGAAGTAGTGGCAGATGAGTATGGCCTGACTGTATCTGAGGAGGAAATCCCCATCTTTACACAGTCCGGTGATAACCGTTATGACAACTCCGATAAGATGATCGTAAAGGGCGCACAGGTTCTGCCACACGCACTGATCAACAACGTAAAGACAAAGCTGGGTGAGAACGGAGAGATTCTGAAAGAATATGTTGCATGGTTAAGCAAACGTATCCAGGAGTTAAGATCTGACGAATCTTATAACCCAATCCTGCACATCGACGTATATGGAACCATCGGAGCTGCTTTCGGTGTGGACAACTACGAGAAAATGGCAGATTACCTGGCAGAGCTTGAGGAAGCTGCAAAACCGTTCCATCTTCGTATTGAAGGACCTATGGATGCAGAGGAGAGAGAAAAACAGATGCTCTGCCTGAAAGGTCTTACAGAAGAAGTAGACAGAAGAGGAATCAACGTAGAGCTGGTTGCTGATGAGTGGTGTAATACTTTTGAAGATGTAAAATACTTCGCAGACAACAAAGCCGGTCATATGGCTCAGATTAAGACTCCTGACCTTGGCGGAATCAACAACACCATCGAAGCCGTACTGTACTGTAAAGAAAAAGGCTTCGGAGCTTACCAGGGTGGTACCTGTAATGAGACAGACCGTTCCGCACAGGTATGTGTAAACTGCGCTATGGCTACAAAACCAGATCAGATTCTGGCAAAACCGGGAATGGGTGTGGACGAAGGATACATGATCGTTTATAACGAAATGCAGAGAATCCTTGCCCTGCGTGCAGCAAGAAAATAATGTTTTGAGAACCAGAACAGGAGGTTCCCGATGTCTTATTCGAAAAGAATGCAACAAAATAATTTATATAGTGTGTACATGGCCCCCAGAGGCCGTGTGCGCATGGTGGATCTGGGAATGCAGATTGCACAGCAGTATTTAAGTCCCTTTGACAACATCATCGGAATCATCGGAGCAGCAGGCTCCGGCAAGAGTATGCTGATCAAAGGAATGTTTCCCGGATTGGATTTGACCAATGATGACAGCGGTGTGAATATCCGTCCGCTGCCTTTGTTGGATATCCATGAGTCCACGTTCTATTCTCCCCATACCTATCATGTGGATATTCGCTTCGAGTCTGCGTTTACACCGATGCATGTACTGGCAGATGCCATTTTGGAAGTGGCTAAGCAGGGCAGACGAGTGGTTATTGAGCATTTTGAAGAGATTTATCCCACATTGAAGCGAAACGCAGACTTGCTGATTGGTATTGGAGAAGATATTATTATCACCCGTCCTACATTGCTGGGACCGGATCCGCAGAATATCTCAGACCTTGTGTATAAGACCATCAAGTACCGTCTGATGGCACACACCGCGGAGGATCTGTGTGTATACTGTCTGGGATGGGCGCACGACCAGGAGCGTGGTCGGAGAGCAGATGTACGCCACGGTTTTGTCATGGAATTTGATGAGAAACCAGATGTGGATCTTGTGAAGCTGGAAGCCGATGTCAAAGACCTGATCGCTCAGGACTTAAAAGTTTCCTTTGGAGATGATTATCATGTCATCATCGGTGATATGAAGATACCATGTCAGGCACCCAGAATGCATGTGAAGAGTACGGGAATGGTGGAAAATTTCAGCCTGGTACCAGAATTTGTATATGATTCAAAATGGAAAGTGTATATGATGATTGGTCAGGTAGGAAATAAAGAACGCAGCGTATTGAAGAAATTAAATAAGATAGAACTGTAGTTTATCTTGAGAAATATATAAGGCGTTTGGTCAGATTTCCCCTCTGTCCAGGCGCCTTGCGCATTATGGATATTAAAAAAATGTCTTAACATTGATTGATAATATATCTGACCGATATTTACAGTATACTTGTTGTACCGCAAAATATGAGATATAATCAATGCAGAATAACACAGTTTAAAGGAGCCAAGAACAATGATTAGAGAAGTATGTGTGGATGAAATCAGAGATCAAATCAGAGAAATGTGTATCCAGGCAAATCATTTCCTGTCTGAAGATATGGATTGTGCACTGAAAACTGCCCTTGAGAAAGAGGAGAAACCTCTGGGCAAAAAAGTGCTGAGCCAGCTTCAGGAGAATCTGCGTATTGCCGGTGAGGATATGATTCCCATTTGCCAGGATACTGGAATGGCAGTGGTATTTTTGCAGGTGGGACAGGATGTTCATCTGACAGGCGGCGATATTACCGATGCAGTCAACGAAGGCGTACGTCGTGGATATACCGAAGGTTTTCTTCGTAAATCAGTGGTAGGAGATCCTCTGGAGCGCGTAAACACAGGAGATAATACACCGGCAGTTATTCATTATTCCATCGTGCCGGGAGATCAGGTGACCATTACAGTGGCACCGAAGGGATTTGGAAGTGAAAACATGAGCCGCATTGAGATGCTCAAACCGGCCCAGGGAATTGAAGGCGTGAAAAATGCCATTGTGGACGCTGTTAAGACGGCAGGACCAAATGCATGTCCTCCGGTAGTCGTTGGCGTAGGAATCGGAGGTACCTTTGAGAAGGCAGCTATTTTGGCAAAGCAGGCCCTTACCCGTGAGGTAGGCGTACACTCTGACAAGGAACACATCCGCGCACTGGAAGAGGAGCTTTTGGATACCATCAACCAGATCGGTATCGGACCAGGAGGATTGGGCGGAACGGTTACAGCTTTGGCAGTGAACATTAACACTTACGCAACACATATTGCAGGTTTGCCAGTGGCAATCAATTTATGCTGCCATGTTAACAGACATATTCGCAGAGTAATATAATAAGATAGCAGGAGGGAATCATGGATAGACATATTACCACACCTCTGAATCCGGAAGAGGTTAAAACATTACAGGCCGGAGATTATGTATATATTACAGGAGAGATTTACACTGCCCGTGACGCTGCGCACAAGAGAATGAAAGAAGCTCTGGATGCAGGCCAGCCCCTGCCTATGAATATTGAAAACGAAGTGATTTACTATATGGGACCTTCCCCGGCCAGGGAGGGAAGAGTCATCGGCTCAGCAGGCCCGACCACAGCCAGCCGTATGGACAAATATACACCGGAGCTTTTGGATCTGGGTATGAAAGGTATGATTGGCAAGGGTAAGAGAACTCCTGAAGTAACAGAAGCCATTGTAAGAAATGGAGGAGTATACTTTGCAGCTGTAGGAGGAGCAGGCGCATTGTTATCTAAGCAGATTAAGAGTGCAGAAGTTATTGCTTATGACGATTTGGGAACAGAAGCAATACGTAGACTGAAAGTGGAAGATTTTCCTGTGATTGTTGTGATTGACTCGAAAGGAAACAATCTGTATGAAAGTATCTATTAAAAAACAGAGGGATTATCAGATCAGCAAATGGTCTGGCGGAACTACAACTCAGCTTTATATTTATCCGGAAGATGGAGATTATGCCGCAAGAAAGTTCCAAGTACGCATCAGCAGTGCCACTGTGGAAGATGAGGTATCTCAATTTACCAGCCTTCCTGGTGTGAAGAGATTTCTCATGACGCTGAATGGAAAGCTACGCCTGGTGCATAAGGGCCAGTATGAGAAAACACTGCGCCCGGGACAGGTGGAGGAGTTTCCCGGAGACTGGGAGACCACCAGCTATGGCAAGGTAAGAGATTTCAATCTGATGCTCAAGGACGGAGCGAAGGGATTGATGGAATATGGGGAATTGAACCCCGGTGCCCTGTGGGTGCTGCCGCTTTGCCACAACCAGTATCATAAGGTGATTTTATATGTTATCGATGGTAGTCTGATGATCAAGGGAGAGAACCTTGAGGCAGGACAGCTTGCAGTGATCGAAGATTTCCACACAGAACAATGTGTGATGGAAAATCAGGGCATTGTTCCTGCAAAGCTGGCAGTCTGCCGTATCACAGTATAAGGTTGTATAGTAGGATACTAAGACCATGAAATGTGGAATGTACCTTTGGCCCCCAACATCATAATATGGAATCAGAAAGCCCCTCAAGTACACAGGCATCTGTCCTGGACTTGTGGGGACTTTTTGTAATCGCAACTATTCAGTACCTTCACAGTTACAGGCAAAAATCCATTTAAAATTGCCTATGACAATGGGAGTTTTGCTTGTATCCCTTTGTCTTAGCTCAATGAGCATTTTAGCTTCTCTAACAGTGCTTCTGTCTCTGGATTCCGTATTTTTCGGGAGACTGTGCAGGCCTGTTCGTAGTAATCGAGGGCTTCTTCCTTTTTCCCGGTGGTCAGCTTCAGAAGGGAAAGGTAAGCCAACACTCTCTCCAGTCCCCATTGATAACCATATTTTTGCAGGAGAGACAGACTTTTCTCCAGATAGATCTGAGCCTGTGTATAATCCTTCATCCAAAAGAGCATCTGTCCGGCGTTGGAATAAAATTGTCCCAGACCATTGGTTACAATTTTCTCCGTGTTGGTCTTGATCGCTGTCTGATAGTAAGAATAGGCCGTCTCATATTCCTTCTGATATTTCCAGACATCTCCAATGTAATTGTAGCACGCCGCAATGTTCATAGAGTGACGACGGTGTCCCGGAGCCTTATTCTCAAAAATATGTAAGGCATTATTGAGCACCTTTAGGGCATTGTCATAGTCCTTCTGGATGATATGGTAGATTCCCTTCTGGCGAAGAAAGACACCATATTGGTACGGGTTTTCTTCAGGCTGTATCAGGGCGAAGGCTTTCTCCAGATATTCTTCCAGTATTTCTGGCTTTTGAACCTGGATGCCGTAAAACAGCATCTGCTTGTAGCAGTTCAGTCGAAGCGAGATGTCATCCAACTGGTGAGACAGGTCCATGGCCTTTTGAAGATGAGGGATGCCCTGTTCGTACTCTCCCACAGAGATATCATATCTTCCAATGATATAATACATTTCCATTTTCAGCTTATTGGCCTCAGGAGAGTAGTCATTCCATTGGATGATCTCCTGGGCGAGCGCCACCATGTCGATGGAAGTCGGCATGATTCCCAAAAATTCCTGGGTATACTCCACATCCGTGTCCAGGATCGGAAAACTCTCGTGAACGACTGTGTAGAAATCATGGAGATAGTGGACCTTGTACTGGTAAGTCTTCAGCTGATTTCTGGCACGTTCATAGTGATAAATGATCAGAGGCATCAGACTCAAATGATTCTGGGTGCACAGGGCATTTTCATAGTATTCTGCCAAAATCTGATGATACTGGGTCCTTCGTCCAGTACTCTGGTGCTCATAGACATAGTCCTTCAACATACCATGGACAAAGGAGTAGTACACATTCCAGTCGGTGGTCGTCTCCTGAATGAGATGACGCTTTTGCAGATTTTCCAGGCATTCCAGGATTTCCAGCTGAGACAGAGGCATCAGAAGTCGGATATCCTTTACGCAGACCTTTTCCGGGAAAATGGAAATGCAGTTTAAGACCGTAAGCTCATCATCGGACAGTGACAAGAGACGGTTGTGTATGACAGTGGCAGCCTTTGGTGTAAGCTCCAATGTATAGCCTTTCTCCTGAATCAGGCTGATAGATTCATATAAGAAAAATGCATTTCCGTGGGTCAACTGGTAAAGTTTATTTAATTTGCCATCAGTAAGCTCCAACTGTGGAAGTTTCTCCTCAATGATCTGCCTTGTCTCATCCAAGGTAAAGCAGTGCAGATACAGAAACCGGATCAAATCCCGCTGAAACAGGGAACTTAGTGAATCTGCAATTTTCTCCCTGTAAAATTCGGAGGAGCTTGCAAACAGTATGATCTTGTCTAAGCCAGCAGTCAGCAAGATCCGGTTCAGCAGCTGAAAACTCATGGAATCCATCCATTGGATATCATCGATAAACAGTGCCACTGGGGTGTGCTGAGTGATCGCTGCAAACAACGAGAGAATGGTCTCCTCCAATCTCTGATAGGTAAAATATCCGGTGCGAAGCTCTTCGCCGAAATCCAATCCTGTGATAAAGGACTTCTGCATGTAGTCCATCTTGTCTGAAATTCCGGGAAACATCCCTTTTTTGTCATATTGAACAATGGTGCGGAAAATATCTCTCCAGGGTCTAAGGAAAAAATCAGTCTCGTCTTTGTAACAGCTTGTTCTTAGAATGAGGAAATTTTGGGCATCGATGATAGGGGTCAGGCAATCGAGCAGAGCAGTTTTGCCAACACCTGACTCTCCCTGGATGATATAATTACAGGAATCGGATTCTCCTCTGCAATATTTGAAGAAATCTTCGGTGATCATATAAAGCTCCTCGCTCCTGCCGAAAAAGCTGTTGGCTTTTGTTTCTTTTGGCTGGGGAAGTCCTTCTTCCATATTGGAGATTCGTTGGTAGAGTTGGGTGACTTTCGGGGAAGGTTCTACGTCTAATTCCTCTTTGAGTAGCTTTGAAAGATTGGAATATAACTTTATTGCTGCACCATAGCAGCCATTTACAGCGTAGATGTCCATTGCCTCGTAGTAGAGGTCTTCATTATAAGGGTCCTGACGGATCAACAGATTGGCATAATGCTGTATCTTCTGAATATCCTTTGCTGCATCAGCATGGTAAAGCTTCTGCCTTGCACTTTCTGCATATAGTTGGGTAAATTGCTCTCGAAGCGTGTTCATCCACTCCTCAAAAGCATAGCTGTGTTTTACATAAAAATGTTCCAGAACAACATTATGGCTGCATTCCAAAACAGTGTCACTGTTCAGCGAATCCCAGTCTATCTTAGGCAGATACTGGGGATTTAGACTGACCGTGTGATTTCCTTCAGTGACGAGAATATCATTTCCGAAAAGCTTTCGTATCTGGTAGATCGCTTCCCGGAGATTTTTGCGGCCGGATGCCTCAGTGGACTCGTCCCATAAGATCTGGACAATCTGATCTCTGCCTGCGGATTTTTGAACGCACAGGTAATAGAACAATGCTTCAGCTTTCTTATATGGGAAATTGACGCGGGCGTCTTTCCATTCCACGTAGGGCGGCCCTATTATATGAACATTGATCAAATCCATGGACTCACCTCGATATTAAAACGACATTATAGTTTGACGGAATCTAAATATGACAGTACACCAGTGTACTGTCTCACTCACACCAAATAACCTTGTGAAACATGAAGGTATTTAGTGTGAGTTTTGACTCTTACAATTAAAATCATTTTAACACGATTACGAAAAAAATGCTATCAATTAAAATAATTATATACCATTCTGGAAATCTGTGAGATCCTGCTGGAGGAATATGAAGCGTTGCTGCTCATGACACATAAAATGTAAGTGCATTTTGGGCCGTAGACAATGGCGATGTCATGGTCAGAGGTGCTGGTCTCCCCGGTTTTGTTGGCAACCTTGGTTCCGGATGGAAGCCCGGCAGGTATTTTCCAGCGGCGCTGCTGTGCCAGGAGGAAATTCAGCATCTTTTTGGAGTTTGCCTTGTCCACACAGGTGCCCCGATAAATACTCTCCAGCAATTTCCCACAATCCTTTACAGAGGTTTTGTTGCTTCCTCCATCTGAAATCCGTCCTCCGCTTGCCGGGTGTAAGGTGTGGTGTACCTCCGTCTTAGTATAGCCGCAGCGTTCCAGATAGTCGTTTACGATGGAACGTCCGGTGGAGAAGCTGTAGCTGTTAGTCTGGCGTTTTACAAGTTCATTGAACGCGTCGTTGGAGCTGACAGTGATCATGGAGCGGTTTAAGCTGGTGATGGTACTGGTTTCCTTGATCGTGCCCTTATGGATCTGGTTGTAGGTGGAAGCCATGACAAAAGGCTTGATGACACTTGCGGCGTATAGCGGAGTGTCATTGATGGTGATGGAGTCATTATTGTCTAGGCGTTTTACATAGACAGACCAGGTACCGCCGTAGCCCTTCAGGGTGGAGGTCAGCTTGGACTTTAAGCTGCCAAGTTTGGTGCTGGTGCGGACTCCCGTACCGTCCTTTTGGAATTTGTAGGAGAAGCCGCCCACCTTTTTGCTGGCACTTGTGAGACATTTTCCGTAGGAGTCGGTCACATAGTAATAGGTCTCTCCCAGCGTTACAAGACCCTTCTTTCGGATCAGCTTACCCTGGTCCCCAGCAAAGCAGTAGTAACCCTTGTAGCTTACATCGTTGTAGGTGACGTTGAGCTTATGGGTTCCCGGTGTTGTGACCATTCTTCCGTCCTTGTCGAAATACCGATAACCCTGGAATTTCTTATTGTAGCCCTGATTCAGAGTGATATTTCGGATGGTATCCTTCACATTCAGGATGCTCAGGGCATTCCGGTAATAGTAACCCTTAAAGAGCTTGCCGTTGCTGGCCTTACAGTTCAGATACACCAGTCCCATCTCCGTGCCATTGATCTTGCCCATGGAATTGTAGTAGTAATAGCCGTTGTAGTTTCTGGAGCCAGCCGTCTGATTTCTCAGGTAGGCGACGCCTTTGGAAGAGGGGAGCGCACCGCCCTTACCGAAAAAGTAATATCCGCTCAGGTAAGTCCTGCCACCCAGCTTCTGCTGCGCAAGATGGCGTACCCGGGAGCTTCTCTGGATCATACCGTCAGAGGTCACATAGTAAATCCCCTGAAAGCTCCGTCCGTTTGTCTTCAGATCAGAGAGGGAGTATAGTCCCTCACGAGTCACCCGCTGCTTGTCCTGATAGAGATAATACTGCTTCTGAGAGGAGCTGTACTTTACTGTTTGCACCGTCTTGGCCGCTACCGGAATCGCCGATACCCAACATAGAATAAGCAGCAGTAAAAAAACAGGTCCGATTGTGCGCCGATACTTGGCAATTTTCTTTTTCATATGAACACCTTCCTTTGCAAAATATGATTATGTAACTATTATAAACGTTTCTGGAAATTTTTGCAGAAGAAAATGAAAATACTGGTATGATTGTCTTTCATAATAGTTACTGTTCACTCCGTTCCCAGTAACACGCTGCGCGATGCACAGAAATGATGCATATTGCATCATTTCGCGCTGCATGTCTCGGGATTTTGGTGCCATCAGCCCCAAAACACCTCGCGGGACAGTGGTGTGTGAACAGTAACTTATAATATCGGCAAGGTATAGATATATGTATTCGAAGTATGAGCCGCTAATATAATACAATAAATGAAACATATATTGGATTGATAAGTGGGTGAAAAATGTTTATAATACAAATGAAATATATGATATTTATAAAGGTAAATAAGGGCATTTTGGGAGAATTTTCTGTAAAATAGGTAAATAATCCCATTTAAATCCTATAATTGATAATTATGCAAAGAGGCATGTTTCAATTGATGATTTTTAATCTAAAATGGAAACATGCTTTTTTAGAACAATTTGCAACTATTCAGCAGCTACAATCCCGCGAGGTGTTTTTATGCATTTTTGCATAAAAATCCCGAGACATACAAGCAAAAATCCCATTGCCGAAGGCAATTTTAAATGGATTTTTGCCTGTAACTGTGAAGGTACTGAACAGTTACAACAGTTTTATGATGTATAGGCGGTATCATTTTTTCATGTCATTATTAGTAAAGTATGTATATCTGACAGGAGTGGCCCCCTGAGGAAGAGAAAATACTTTGCTATTAATAAAAATAAGGTAACTATTCAGTATCTTCACAATTGCTGTCTGCTGAGTAGTTACAAAAATAAAGTACTTATAAATTTATCTTATCAAGGAGGGAGACACATGAAGAAAAAAGCAATTGCAATGATTTTAGCATCTGTAATGGCGATATCCACAGTAGGGTGTGGAGGAAATAAAGGAGCAGATAATGCAGATACCCAAAATTCTTCTGAGACAGAGTCAACAGAGGCTGCCGGTGTGACCGGAGAAATTCTGGATGTAGACTTGGACGCCGGAAAGGACTATACCCAGGGAAATCAGGTGACGATTAAGTTTGCTCACACGAATGAGCCCGGAACACCGTTGGATCGAAGCGCTCGCAGCTTTGCAGAGACATTGGACGAATTGACTGATGGCAGAATTAAGGCAACGGTATATCCCAGCTCTCAATTGGGAGGAAATATTGAGGTGCTGGAGCAGCTTCAAATGGGTTCCGTGGAAATGTGTTACTCAGCAGTGGCAAATTTGGGAAGCTTTACGAATGCTACAGAACTTTTAGATCTTCCTTTTTTGTTTAAGACAGAGGAAGCTGCTCAGGAGGCTTTGAACGGAGAAATTGGAATTAGCATTTTGGATGGACTTCAGGATGCAGGATTTGTGGGATTACAGTGGATCGAAGACGGATACCGGGAATTAAGCTGCAACAAAGAGATACATACTCCGGATGATTTGAAAGGGGTAAAACTTAGAGTTATGGACAGCGAGAGCCACATCAAGATCTGGTCTACTTTGGGGGCATCTACCACGCCTATGGCAGCTTCTGAGGTATTTACTGCTTTGCAGAACGGTACCATTGACGCTCAGGAAAATCCATTGGTTACCATTCAGTCTTCCAGATTCAGTGAAGTACAAAAATACATTGTCATGACAAATCATATTTATTCCGCAATTCCCATGCTGACATCCAAACAATGGTGGGATGGATTGAGTGCGGATGACCAGGAATTGATTCAAAAAGTGGCTGAAGCAGCAAGAATCTGGCAAGTAGAAGAGAATCGTAAAACTACACAGGAAGTATACGATGAGTGGAAAGAATCCGGAAATCCACAGATTATTGATTTGACAGATGAAGAATACAACCAGTGGAAGGAAAAAACGTCACCAATTTATGAAGAAGCATCCGATCAGGTTAAAGAGTGGGTTTCTCAGATTGATGAGATCAATGCAAAATATTGATAAGTAATAGGAAACAAAAGCAAAATTATGCCCCGGGTAAATTGTCCGGGGCAGAAAGGAGCTGTTTATGAGGACGAAAGAGCCTTTTTATGACAAAATAGAAAAAGTCATTATCATCGTTATGATGATTGGAATGACTGTATTGACATTTTTTACTGTATGCAGCAGATATCTTTTTGGATTCACCTTGTCCTGGGCGGAACAGTTGGAACGTCTGATGATGATTTATATGTTTTTTGCAGGTATGAGTCTGGCCTCTATGCAAGATGTGCATTATCGTGTGACTGTTATGACCATGGTATTCAGAAAATCTCCGAAAGCGGTGAATGCAATTATGTGGATTGGAGATATTGCTATGGTTATCTTTGGACTCTATATGACATATCTGACGGGATCTGTGACCGCTTCACTGATCGAATCTCATTCTGTGCTGCCTTCCTTAACTTTTGTACCTAAATGGATCCAGTATCTTCCGGGCTCTATTGGTATGTTAGGCGTATCCTTGAGAATCATACAGAGAAGATATCGGGAAATAAAAGGCAAGAAAGTATCTACAACCCTGGAAATGGAAGGAGGAGCGGGAAATGATTAGTGTTTTACTGATTGTAATGTTTGCATTGATGTTGTTGACAACACCGATCGCTGCATCTATGGGACTTGGCTGTATTGCCCTTTTTAAGGCGTTTCCGGAGTATGCCAGTTATGAGATTGTGCTGGGACAATCCCAGGTTAGTAGTCTGGATTCCTTTGCCTTGATGGCAGTACCGTTTTTTATTTTGATCGGTTCTCTTATGGAAAAGACGGGTATTGCCAGACGTCTGGTAGAAGTGGCAGAGATGATTACCGGGGACAGCCCTGGCGGTCTTGGGGCAGCAGCCATCATTGCATCCATGTTTTTTGCTGCGATTTCCGGTTCCGGTCCTGCCACAGTGGCGGCCATCGGCGGTATTTTGATCGTACCTATGATTGAGCGTGGATATGCGCCGGAGTATGCCGGAAGTCTGTGCGGTTCTGCCGCGACCATTGGGCCGGTTATTCCGCCCAGCATTCCCATGATCATGTATGCTATGACTATGGGAGTATCGGTAACGGAAATGTTTATGGGAGGTATCGTTCCCGGAATCTTGATGGGTGGAGGACTTCTTCTTTACAATTATATCATTTCCAAGAAGAGAAATTATCGCAGTACTGTAAACACGATGACAAAGCAGGAGAAGAAGAAAGCAATTTTGAATGCAGCTCCGGCAATTCTTATGCCAGTTTTGGTACTTGGAGGAATCTACAGCGGATTTTTTACACCAACAGAGTGTTCTGTGGTTGGCGTGGTATATTCTTTACTGGTTGGTGGTGTGATTTATCACGAATTATCCTGGGAAAAATTTAAGGCAGCTCTGGTGGAAGCTGCGGTTACGTCTTCTTGTGTCATGATCATTTTTGGAAGTGCTACCGTATTAGGAAGAATCCTGGCGATCACAGGCATTTCAGAATCCATAAAGAATGCACTTTTGTCTCTCAGCAGCCCTGCATTGATCATGTTGTTGATCAACATTATCTTACTGATCTTAGGAATGTTTTTGGATACGATTTCATCGGTATTGTTGTTTGCACCTCTGTTAGCTCCGATCGCTGCATCATTAGGATATAGCTATACAACCTTCGGTATCATTATGTGTGTAAACTTGTGTATTGGTATGATCACCCCGCCGATGGCTGCCAATTTCTATATCGGAATGAGGATTGCAAATTCGAACTTCGAGAAAATGTTTAAGGAAACTATGCCAATGATCTTAGTCTTATATGTGGCTCTTGCGATATTGGTATTGTTCCCACAGATTATTGAATTCATTCCGGGATTATTGTCATAAGGTTGAGAGAACAAAAATTGTTACTGTTCACACACCACTGTCCCGCGAGGTGTTTTGGTACAGAAAGTACCAAAATCCCGAGACATACAGCGCGAAATGATGCATATTGCATCATTTCTGTGCATCGCGTAGCGTGTTGCCGTGAACGGAGTGAACAGTAACCAAAAATTGGATAAGCAAGGAGAAAGAGTATGAAACGCATTGTCATATTGGAAGCAATTCAAGAGAGCAACAGTTATTGTTATGTAAATTATGAATTAAAGGACTTTTATGATCATTATTATTACTACGGGGAAGATGTGATGAAGTATCGCGGACATGCCGGGACCGAGGTTCATGGCTTTGTCGATATTTTGAGTCAGGAAGAGGACATAGAGATTGTGCCGCTGTTTGCCACCCATGCCACCTCCGGGGGGGCGATCAGTGCAGAGGCTTATGAAAAAATCGCAGGAGATATCCGGGAGGGACTGCAAAAGGCTGGTCATGTGGATGGAATCTGTGCGGCTCTCCACGGAGCGATGCTGTCTGTTAGTTCCGATGACCCGGAAGGGGATTTTTTACAGATTATGAGAGAGATAGTGGGGGAAGAGGTTCCCATTTTTGCCACTATGGATCTTCACGGGAATATCACCAGAAAGAAGTTTGAAAATGCCACAGGTATCGTGGGATTTCGCCATTATCCTCATGATGATTCCTTTCAGACAGGGCAGCGGGCAGCAAGATTACTGGTGAAAACCGTAAAGGGAGAAATTCAGCCAGTGATGGCTCTGGGTAAGGCTCCCATGTTGGTTCCCTGTAATACAGGAACCATTGGAGGAGGCCCCATGGAGGAGATTTTAAAAAACGAAGACCGCATGGAAGAGGAAAAAGGTATTTTGGCTGTAACGGTATTTCCGGTACAGCCTTGGCTGAATGTTCCCGAGACAGGGTTTGCAGCAGTGGTAATTGCAGACGGAGAAAAGGAACAGGCAATCTCCTGTGCCCAGACTTTGGCAAGGATGGGATGGGAGTTAAAAGAAAAATTTGAAAGAGAGATTGTTCCTCCTGCAAAAGCCATTGAACTGGCATTGGAAGCTGAGGAGGACAACGTAATTTTAGTAGACACGGCGGATGCGCCGGGAGGCGGTTCCACCGGGGACAGCAATATTATGCTGAAAGCATTGTTGGAAGCAAAAGTCACAGTGCCCTGTTGTGTAAGTGTTGTGGATTCGGAAGCAGCTGATAAAGCCGCCAGAGCAGGTATTGGAGCAAAAGTGACAGTGAGTGTGGGAAATAAAATTGATGTGCGGAGAGGCACTCCTATAGAGGTGACAGGTACCGTTCGAAGGATCAGTGATGGAAGATTCGTCTATGCAGGGTTGTTTGCAGGCTCTGTGGGAGATATGGGAACGACAGTGGTGCTGCAGGTTGGAGAGATTGCACTGATGATTTCTTCCAGAGCCACTTATGAGTGGGACGATGGACAATATCGATGTGCGGGGGTAAATGTCAGTGATTATAAGATGATTGTAATCAAAAATCCAATGAGCTATCAAAAGACATATCAGCATATCACAAAGAGAGCCTATATTCTGGACACACCGGGGCCCAGCAGTGCCAATTTGAAAAGCTTTCCTTTTGAGCGAATCAACCATCCCAAATATCCATTTGATCAAATAGAAAATCCAGTGATTGAAACTCTGGTAAAATAAAAAAGACAGGACGGATAAGAAGTGAAAACTCTTATTCGTCCTATCTTTTTGATATGTTATGTGCGGCAGGGCTGAACTGCCGAAGGCGTGTGGTAATTTATTGAATCAGAGAAGAAACTATTTGATACAATGTCTCTTGCGTTCCTACATTTCCCGGAAAAATAATATAGGGTAAATTGGGGAAGCGGCTGTCTGATTCCGTCTTCCAGACAGGAATTCCGGGGGCAACCTGTCCCATAACAAGGGCTTTTTTCACCTTTAATGCTTTTACACCGATATCACTGGAAGTGATACCACCTTTGGCTATGAGAAAGGAGGGCTGTACACTTAGATTGGAAACAATGGAAGTGACAGCATCGGAAATGGCAACGGACATCTTTAACTGATCTTCTTTGGTTCCATCGGGAAGATCTACACGTTCTCGTCTGGTAAAGACTACAGTGGTAATTCCTCTGCGCAGATAATCCTCAGCTTCTGCCACTATTCGTGTTACCTCCGGGGACAGGCCCTGAGGAGATAAAACAAGATGCTGATTAAATTCCAAAAAGACGGCATTTTGCAGGTGATTTTGCAGGTAATCCAGTTGTTGGGTAGTCTTGCCTACATGAGAACCTGCTATAATCAATCCTCCATTTGAACTATGATTTGGAATTAAATCTTTTCTGGAGAGTAAGGGGCAATCAGATACATTCCCCATGACCTTTGGAACAGCTGCAGCAGTACGAAACAGAAAGTGGCGTCCCTTTGCCATAGTCCGTAAAAGCGCGATGGCAAATACTTTTATATCTGCATAGTCAATGGCATTTACGATAATCTTCTGAAAATTGTCAGCAGACAGTAGTTTAGTTTCAATGGCATCAAGAGCTAAATTCCGGGTTTCCTCCAGAGAAATATAAATCATCTGATTGGCAGGATAGAGATGGCAGGATTTTTCTTCGCACCACTCACCCAGATGGGAAGACTGATAGCCGAAAGTTTTGTCTTTTGCAAATTCTGTATTTCCGGCAGGAACCAGAGTATCCTGCTCTAAAACGTAATGGACGTTGTTCAGGGTAAAGCGTCCTCCTTCTTTGAAGAAAGGAACAATGATTTCTCCATGAAAATGAGCTCCCTGTTGTTCAAGCTCTTTTCGCAGTGTATCTGTTTCCAGAGGATAGTGGCCTCTAAGAGTGGAGTCGCCCCTGCTGATGAGCAGGAAGCTTTGGTTCGTCTGACGTGAAGCGGTCAGTATATTTTGGGCAATCCTGCGGTGCACTGCCTCAGTATGAGAGGCAGTGAAGCTGCGGGAGTTTGTTAAGATGTAAAACATGGAGGCTTTTTCAGAAAAAGCCCTAATTAGCGTTTCTTCTTCCCAGTCTGTGTAAACAGTCACATCATGTACTGTCTGTATCCCAGTGGGATCGTCGTCCAGAACGATGATCTTCTGGCGGAAGCTGGTAAGCTCTTCCGCCAAAAGGCTATCCACCAGTTTTTCATCCACTTTGGGATAAGATTGGAGTACAGACGAGGAGATGGAATCAAATTTTTTCATGATAAGTCTCCTTTATGGATATTAATAACTGTTCAGTAGCCGATGCAGGCAAAAATCCCATTGCCGAAGGCAATTTTAAATGGATTTTTGCCTGTAACTGTGAAGGTACTGAACAGTTACAGATATTAGAACAATGGCTTCATAGCAGTGAGAACTTCTTCGTATGCAGCAATGGCAGTGTCAATGTCTTCTGGTGTCATAACTGTGGAGATGTTCATGGAACCGCGGGGAGCAATAAAAATTCCACGATTTAGCAGCATCAGATGCAGCACCTTATTGAAATTCTTATAAGGACCTTTGGTGCTGGCATAATCGGTAGGTACCTCTTTTGTGAAATGAACATGCATGAGAGAACCTTGTCTTGCAACGGAAATAGGCAATTCATTTTGTTCAATAGTTTTTTGTATGCCTTTTTGCAGCTTTTCTGCAAGAGTGTTGATATAGTCTACAGCCTCTTCATCCAGAAGATCCATGGATACGATTCCGGCGGCCATACCTAATTTGTTGCCATTAAAAGTTCCGCTCTGTGCAACAAAATCTTTTGTCTGAGGATTATAAACATCCATGATTTCCTTTTTGCCTCCGAAAGCAGCGATTGGATAGCCGCCTCCAACCCATTTTCCAACAGTAGTAAGATCTGGAGTCACACCATAGAGTCCCTGGGCACCGTGATAGCCCACACGAAGACACTGGATTTCATCAAACAGAAGAACCACTTTATATTGATCAGCCAACTGACGAAGGCGTACCAGATATTCCTTAGTAGCGGCAATGGCTCCGGTTTGTCCCATAATGGGTTCCAGAATAATGGTGGAGATTTCGTCTCCGTGCTCTTTTAGAATAGATTCGACTGCATCTGCGTTGTTAAAGGGCGCTACATAAATGTCACGGGCAACATTTTGGGAGATTCCAAGACAATCCGGATATGCCTTCCAGGGATTGGAGGGATCTTTCTGGGATAACTCCGGGGCAATGGAATGTTCTACAAGGTCAATGGAACCATGGAAACAGCCTTCCATTTTGATAATGGCTGATTTACCAGTGTAAGCGTTGGCAGCACGCAGCGCAAACAACACAGCTTCTGTTCCCGAATTACAGAAACGCACACGCTCCAGTGCAGGTACCCGGTCGCAAAGCTTCTTGGCAAGAATTATCTGCTCAGAAATGGCAGAGCCATAGCAAATGCCTTTGTCAATGGATTCGTGGGCTGCTTTCATAATCTGGGGATTGGCATGTCCGTGGATCATGGAGGTATAGTTGTTTAGAAAGTCAATATATTTATTTCCATCCAGATCGTGGAGGTAAGCGCCTTGTCCCCGCTCGATGGTCAGAGGATGTGGATTGAAGAAAACAATGGAACGGGTTTCGCCACCTGTCATATAGTTTTTAGCATCTTCAAAGGCTTTGGCAGAAGCAGGTGTTCTTTTTGAGTATTCTTCGATGGTCTGTGCATATAATTCCTGATAATTCATGTGCATATACTCCTTTTTTATAATAAGATTGATAGTGGTTCACAGACGGTGGCCCATTGCAGGGGTGACAAAATGATTGATGTGAGTTCTTCCCTGCAACCGTCTATGAGAATGATTCGTTACTGTTCACACACCACTGTCCCGCGAGGTGTTTTGGGGCTGATGGCACCAAAATCCCGAGACATGCAGCGTGTTGCCGGGAACGGAGTGAACAGTAACAATGATTCAATTATATTATTCAAAAATATAGAAAACAATGGATGATATCGGCTGTTTATGGTATTATATTAGCGAAATAGTAAGGCTTGATGTGTAAGGAGAATGAAAGATGAGAAGCTATTGCAATGTGAGACGTTCGCAGGAAGTAGAAATTGACAGTCAGTTACAGGAAATTGCGGCCCATGGCTCTTCCATATTACCTATAGCAATTTATATTGATGAATTTCAGGAATATTCCATACCGATCATTCAGCGGCACTGGCACAGGGAAATTCAGTTTAATGTGGTTTTATGCGGCAGTGTTCAGTTTGTAATCAATGGAGAGAGCATAATTGTGAATCAGGGAGAGGGGATTTTCATTAATTCTAATATTATGCATATGTCAAGTCCTCTGCTGGAGCAGAATACCAAAATGTGTTCTGTTTTATTTGAACCTACCATGCTAAGTGGCTCTAATCAGGTAGTAATTGAAAATAAATATGTGCGTCCTATTGTCAGGTGCGCTCAGTTAAAATACCTGTTTTTGTCCCTGGATGTGGACTGGCAGCTGAAAATCTTAATCTATTTGCGCAGGATATTGGATTCGGAAGAGGATAAAGTCTATGGATATGAATTGGAGATTCGAAATTATCTGGGGGAGCTGTGGCTGCTTTTGGCACGAAATAGTGAAAAATTGTTGGCAGAGAGCAGTATAGTATCTTCTGTAGATGAGGAACGGATCAAAAAAATGTTGGAATTTATACATGGAAATTTTCACAGTGATATTAATCTGGAGGATATCGCGAATTCAGCAGGACTCAGTAAAAGTGAATGCTGCAGATGCTTTCAGCGGATGATACAGACGTCTCCTTTTGAGTATCTGATTAACCAGAGAATTTTCAGTGCTGCGAAAATGTTGGCCGGAAGCAATAAAACAATCAATGAAATCGCTGAAAGCGTGGGCTTTCACGGCTTGAGTTATTTTTATAAAAGGTTTAAAAACGCAATTGGAATAACGCCGTTGGAATACCGAAAACAATATCATAAACCAGGAAATCAATAAGAAAGAAAAGCGTGATACTGAAAAAACATTGACTTTTCATATGGCATATAGTATTATACTTTCATGCAAAGGTGCTCAGATATCATATTTGAGCACCTTTTCAGTATTATCAGCAACTGTTTTTCACAGCAATCAAATTGGACATTGGCGTTCTTTCCTGGAAATATGTGGAAAGACTGGATCTGTATCTGCGCCTGGAATATCACACCAAGGATATTGCAAAGGAATTTCAGAAGCTGGGCAACTGGCTGGAGAAATCTGGAATTACAGAAAATACCAGGAAAATGGATCGGCTGAAAGCTATTCTGGACAAAGAAGAATCCTGGAAAGACCATTACTTTGAAGCTTTAGATTGTCTGCGGGGAGTGGTTCAGGTGATTTAATACAGCCAGTAGATGGTGAAAAAGTGAGAAAATTACATTTCTGGGAAATACCAGTCAGCATCAGGAGATTACTGTGAGTGTGGAGGAAATCTCATGATAGAGAATGTGGTGTCTATAGAATTACCTGTAGACGAGAAATTGTTAATACAGAAAAACAGAATAGAACCCCTGGAAATGACAGGGAAGGAAAAACGGATCACCATTGTGACAGGAACCCATGGAGATGAGCTGGAGGGTCAGTTTGTCTGTTATGAGATTCTTCGGCGTATTCGCGACAATATGGAAAATCTCCACGGTGTTGTGGACATTTTTCCTGCATTTAATCCTCTGGGAATTGATTCCATTACCAGAGGAATTCCTATGTTTGATCTGGATATGAACCGTACCTTTCCAGGCTCCAAGGAGGGAAACCTGCCGGAGTATATTACGGCTCAGTTGATTGAGGATATCGTCGGCTCTGACCTGTGTGTGGACATTCACGCCAGCAACATTTATTTAAGAGAGATGCCCCAGGTGCGTATGAGTGAAATTACTCAGGAGAAATTGATGCCTTATGCAAAAAGAATCAATGTGGATTTTGTATGGGTGCATGCCTCAGCCACAGTTTTGGAATCAACTCTGGCTCACAGCCTGAATATGTTGGGAGTTCCCACAATTGTGGTTGAAATGGGTGTAGGTATGCGCATCACCAGAGAGTATGGCTATCAGCTTGTGGACGGAATCTTCAACGTGATGAAAGAGATGGGAATTTGGAGTGGAGATGTGCTTCCAGTCCGTGACCCCATTGTTTCCCAGGATGGTGCGGTGGGCTTTGTCAATGCAGAGGCATCGGGGATTTTCGTGCCTATTGCTCCCATTTGGAGTTATGTGGAACAGGGAGAGCACATTGGAAATATCTTAAATCCCCTGACGGGACATATTGAACATCGTGTGGTATCGCCCTGTGACGGTACTCTGTTTACGTTGCGGGAGTATCCGATCGTGTATCATGGCTCATTGATCGCCAGAGTGTTGGGAGGTGTCCGCGTGTGAGAAAAGAAGTATTTTATTCCCTGAAGGCTCCGTACCGTGATGAACTGCGAATTATGGGCTATCATTTTGGGCAGGGAGAAAAGGCAGCCTGTATTGTTGGGTCCACACGAGGCAATGAAGTACAGCAGCTTTACGTCTGCTCTCAGTTGATTAAGGCCCTTAAAGAGTTGGAGGCCCATGGAAATATAGCAGCAAACAAGGAAATTTTGGTGATTCCTTCGGTGAATCACTATTCTATGAATATTGGAAAACGGTTCTGGGCGGTGGACAATACAGACATCAACCGTATGTTTCCAGGATATAACCGGGGCGAGACCACCCAGAGAATTGCAGCGGGAGTTTTTGAGAAAGCGCAGGGTTACAGCTATGGTATTCAATTTACCAGCTTTTACATGCCGGGAGATTTTGTTCCTCACGTCCGCATGATGGAGACCGGATATCAGAATGCCAGTCTGGCAAATTTATTTGGCATGCCCTACGTGGTGATTCGAAAGCCAAAGCCCATTGACACCACAACCCTAAACTACAACTGGCAGATTTGGGAGACGAGTGCGTTCTCCGTGTATACCAAGGAGACGGATTTGATTGACGGGGATTCAGCCCGTCAGGCAGTATCTGCGGTGCTTCGATTCTTGACCCGGATGGGAATTATCCGTTATAATTGTCACAGCGGATACATTGCAAGTGTGATTGCAGAGGAGGAGCTTACCACGGTTCATGCCAATGCAGGAGGAATTTATCACCGTCTGAAAATGCCGGGCCAGGAAACCCACCGGGGAGAGGTGATTGCAGAAATCTTAGATCCTTATGAGGGAATCGTAAGATCCCAGGTAATCTCCCCCACAGACGGAGTGATTTTCTTCTCCCACAAGAAACCTTTGGTGATGGAGCATGACATCGTGTGCAGGATTATCCGCAGATTGCATGAATAAAGTCAAGCTGGATGATAAATATCCGCTTGATGGAAAATCTGGAGGATAGGAAGATGAAAGCAGTAATATTTGACATTGATGATACCATGTATGATTTTAAAGGTACCCACGCGGTTGCCATGAAGGCACTGAGCGAGTATTGTACGTCTTTTTTTTCCATTGATGAAAAACAGTTTCAGGAAACATATCTGAAAGCCCAAAAGATTGTAACAGGAAGAACTGTCATTGACTGTGCGGCAAATCACAATCGGCTTCTGCGGTTTCAATGTATGCTGGAGCTTTTGAAGGTGCAGCAGTCCTCTCATGCCTTAAAGATGTACCATGTCTATTGGGATACGCTGATAGATGCTATGAAACCAGAACCAGGTCTTGCAAAGCTGTTTGAGGTTCTTCGTTCCAGGAGCATTTTGACAGGTGTGGGTACAGATATGACTGCCTATATTCAATATAAGAAGCTGGAAAAGCTGGGACTTTTGGACCAGCTAAGCCATATAATCACCAGTGAGGAGACGGGAGTGGAAAAGCCCAGTCCCCATTTCTTTCAGGTCTGTGTGGAAAAGATGGGGTGTAAGCCAGAGGAATGTGTGTTTATCGGGGATAGCCTGAGAAAAGATGTGAAAGGCGCCATAGAAAGCGGTCTTCACGGAGTGTGGTACCGTCCCCACGGAGAAATTTCACCAAAAGAAAGAAAATATCCTGTGATACGTTCCTTTGAGGACTGTGTGAAAGGGAATCAGATTGTGTTTGGAGATAAGTTGGTCATAGAGTAAAATAATTCATTGATAGGATACTGGAGTGTGTCTGAAAATCCATTCCCGCAATCTGCATACCCTATTTTGCGGGATACCTTTTGCGGAAAGTAATTTTCAGACACGCTCCAGGTCATGCTTGTATAAAAAGCATGGAATTTTGATCTGCAAAGCATGGAAAAGCAGACGAAATAGAGAGAATTGCAGATGTGCGCAGAAGTACGACAAGGTGTACTTGGATTAAAATTTTACAGGCACATTTGATCTTTATCTGTAATAGTGCTGTGGGGAGGGATGATCAGAAAACGTTCTGGATTCCATGGACCCTTCAGCAGCTCTTCCAGATAAGTGGTCTGGGCAGGGACCACCTTGTGTTGCAGATTCAAAGCTGCGGCAATGCGTTGGGATTCCTTTTGATTTTCTTGAAGGGGAAAGCATCCGGTGTCCAGCAGAGCTATGTATTTATAATGAGAAAACATCATATCAAAAATTTCTTTTCCGGTTTCTTCCCCGTATTTTTCCAGAGAATGTTCATATTCCACCCAGATATTTCGCTCTCCTTTGATCCATCCTTCTGTCATGAAATAAGTATTTAAGTTGTCAGGCAGTTTTTTCTTATTGACCAAAGAACCCAGCAGGAGGGAAATACAATCGTCTACCCGGGGGATGATCAGTGAATAATCCCCTGTCTCCAGTCCCGTCAGAGAATTTCCGCAAAATCCCATGGCCATTAAGACTCTGGAACAATCAAAACATTGATTGAGAGCTTCTTTTAAAGCCTTGTTTAGCTTTTTGGGAAAATTGTGAAGTCCTGAGGGAATCCAGATGATTTCATGGGAAACCTGGCAGCGTTTCAAAGCTGCATTCAATTCGTTTTTCAGAGTCTGACAGGCAATAAGCTTTGTGTGCATGTTAAAAAATCCTTTCTATTATTTTCTATCAAGTCCTTTTTCTATAGTGTAGAAGTTTATAACTTTGCTGTCAATCCATAACCTGTCTCTTATACACATCTGACGCTGCCGACGAAGCTAGAAGTGT
>CAMQZX010000034.1 GCA_947039785.1 uncultured Lachnospiraceae bacterium
TGTCAGTTCCCACAGAAGTTCTTAAAGATGAAATAATCTAGGCATAAACATCGTGAGACACCTTTTCTTTATTTTTCTCGTTTAAAATCTCATGTCTCATACCGGGATACACCTTCCCCCGGACTTTCCGATATCCCACACAGCGCATATGATCCACCGCATTTTTAAAACCGCGGATATTTCCCATACAGGGATCATCCCCGCCGCTGATAAATAAAATCGGCATCTGGGGCCGCTGACACTTCCAGCCTTTAGCACTGTAGGTTTCTTCCATCAGATCAAACAGAGCCTGATAGGCATCGGCAGAAAATGTAAATCCGCACAAGGGTGACTGATCATATTCTTCCACCACCAGAGGATCGCTGCAGACCCAGGCAAACTTATTTTTCTCCCTGTAAAACCGTGTGGCATAAGATCCAAAGCTCATGCTTTCTATGAGCCTGCAAACATGTCTTCCACCCAGAAATCTCTTTTGAACCGCCGCGATAGCTTTTCCAACAGGAAGGAGCGGATTGTCGCTTGGGGAGCCGCAGATAATGGCCATTTTCACATTGCGGTCATATCTTTTCAGAAAAGCCCGCACAGCCAGAGAACCCATGCTGTGACCAAACAGGATCAGCGGTCGATTGGGATATTTACAGCGCACATAGGAGTTGATTCTCCGGATATCCTGAACAAGTGCCTCTCCTCCTCCGCCATACATATAGCCTAAGTCTTCCTCAGCTCTCACACTCTTTCCATGGCCCCGATGATCGTGAATCACACAGGCAAAGCCTCTTTTCGCCATGTATTCCATAAAGGGCAGGTATCGCTCTTTATACTCGCTCATTCCATGAACAAGCTGCACCACACCTCGAATTTCCCCCTGCGGAACCACTTCCAACACAGACAACTCTAGACCGTCGATTCTGGAATGTAAGGTACGTGTTGACTTTTCCATTGATTTTACCTCCGATTTCCTTGAGTACTTTATCTCCCATTATACTACAGAAATCCCCAAAAAGCATTGCCTATTTTCTGCCACGTTTTACTGTGCTTTCTCAATTCGATCGATAGTTGTTATACCAGAACATGGTGACCGCCATGGCAATGATAATCACATATCCCAGCCAACTGTAGATATCCGGCACCTGTCCGAAAATAAAAAATCCCAATGCAGCAGAAAAAATAATTTGCGAATAGTCATAAACAGAAATCTCTCTGGCAGGGGCATAAGAATAAGCGGCTGTAATGGTAAACTGTCCTCCCGCTGCCGCAGTTCCTGCCAACAAAAGCAAAATCAACTGCGCCAGACTCATTGGATGATAATGAAGAAGTAAATAAGGCAGTGTCACCAGACAGGAAAAGCCCGAGAAAAATGCCACAATAAAAGGTCCCTTCTCCCCACAGGCGCTTAATTTCCGGACATAAGTGTAAGCAGCTCCGGCAGACACCCCTCCCGCAAATCCAATCAAAGCTGGAAGCAATTCCATATTAAAGACGGTGGGCTTGATAATAAACAGACTTCCCACAAAAGCAGTAAAAACGATTCCAGCCTGAGCCGGTTTTACCCGTTCCTTTAAAATAAAAACGCTGAAGAAAATGGCAAAAAACGGAGACATCTTATTTAACATGGAAGCATCTGCCAACACCAGATGATCCACTGCATAGAAATTACACAAAATTCCCATGGTTCCAAATGCAGATCTCAAAATCAGATATTTCATATTCTCCTCCTTGCCGGAATACCAGATATGCTGCTTTCCCATGGTCGCCGCCGCAATTATAAATGCGATAAAATTCCGAAAAAAACTCTTTTGTACTGAGGGCAAGTCTCCGGACAAACGGACAAATACATTCATCAGCGCAAAACAAAACGCCGACATGACAATAAACATAATTCCCTTGTACTTCTTGTCTATTCTCATCTCCACTCCTTTTCCCTTATTTTTGCAAAGAAAAAAGAAGACCCAGTCTACACCAGATCTTCTCTCAGAGCGTGAGACGGGGCTCGAACCCGCGACCCCGACCTTGGCAAGGTCGTACTCTACCAACTGAGCCACTCACGCATGTCCCTTTGACGTATGTCCTTTGGACAAGTAATAATATACTATAAAGTCTACGGTTTGTCAAACACTTTTTTCAATTTTTTTGAATTTTTTTGAAAGCATATGAAATTCTCCATTAGCCAGGCATTTCCTAAGTATTTAACACCGCACTCAACACATATTCACAATTCTCAAAATTCTTCTGACTGATATTTTCCAAACGAATCAAATCCAAATCCAGCCACAATTCTTCTGCCGCCACCATCATATGTGCGAAAAGAATTCCAAAATTCAGCTCCTTTAGCTTCTTAGAGGTTCCCAAACCAGATTTTTTGGAAAACACATGAATCTTATTGTCATAGACCAGAAATCTCCAGGGCTGGGAATTCATGCTGGAAGGAGCCAGTCTGGACACTTCCAGAAGCTGCCGCATCCACTGACGAGGCTGTTCCTTAAACACACACAGCTGATTCATCTCCATGCGCTTAAATTCTGACGGCACTCTCACTGCAGAACCCTTTGCCTTTCCAAAGGCAAGAATACATGCCAGCTTCTTATTTCCGATGGCTTTATACTTCCTGCCCACTACTGGGGAACCTACAAAGCAGCATCCAAGTCCCTTGGTATACAAAAACAGGCTGAGCTGTTCCATAATATACCCGGCATTCATGATGCCTTTGTCCTTCTCTTCTGTATATAAAGCCAGATAGTAAGGGGCTTTCACCCCAAACATGGCAATCTTCTCCCGTTTATTCACACAGTCTATAATCTCCAGCTCTGTCTCAATTCCCATAAACAGCTTCTGTCTCTCTTCATATGCGTCTCGAAGGGAATCCAGCAACTCTTCGCTCAGAGATTCCATTTTATAACTACGGACTGATTTTCTCACAAAAATAGTATTATATATTGTCATTCTTCCACCTTCATTTTTCCGTAACAATATTGTAACACATTCGATATGGATTGCAATGGTATTTTTGAAATTTTACATATTATACAGAAAAAGCTATGATAATGGACTCCTTTTATCCATATTGCTCATTGGCACAACAACTACCCCAAAACCACATCCAGCGTCATCATCACCAGAAACCCCAGGGTAAAGCTGATCACACCCAGATTCTGAGTGTTAGCTTCTGATGCTTCCGGAATCAAATCAGATACGGTAACACAAATCATTGCCCCTGCCGAAAAAGCCAGCAGATAAGGCAATACAGGTACGGCAAAACGTGACAGCAAAATAGCCCCCACAGCTCCCACAGGCTCTATGGCTCCCGATAATACTCCTATAAGAAATGCCCTGCCCCGACTCACGCCAGTGCTTTTCATGGGCATGGAAATAATCGTCCCCTCCGGGATATTCTGTACAGCAATACCCACAGCCAGAGCAAAGGCTCCCGCACAGGCAAGACCATCGTTTTTAGCTGCCGCTCCTGCAAATGCTACACCCACAGCCATTCCCTCCGGAAGATTATGAAGTGTTACCGCCCACAAAAGTCTCTGAGTCACCTTCGCATCTTCATCCGCCGGCACCGGGAAAAGCCGATCCATTATCAATAAAAATGCCACTCCTGCTATAAATCCCAGAACAGCCGGCACAAACGCCCAGGTTCCCATGTGCTCTGACATGGTCATGGACGGAATCAAAAGTGACCATACAGACGCAGCCATCATCACCCCCGCCGCAAATCCAAACAACAATTTCTGAATTCTGCCGCCAGGTGTTTCCTTCAGGAAAAATACTCCAGCGGCCCCCAATGTAGTCCCTGCAAACGGAATCAGAAGTCCCAAGAATGTCTCCATACACACAACTCTCAAATTGCATAGTTATATTACTGTATGCAGCAACGCTCACTTTTGCTTTAAATCATTTCAAAACTCTCCGGAAATTTATTAGTTATTCAATCTCAGTCAGATCTGTCATAATCTCTGCCCGGTAGGCAGCCTGGGCATTGGGCTGTGTAATCACAGTTGCCAGGTGAAGATTATCTCCATCCCTGATTTCCATGCTTCCCACTCCCACATTTCCCTGATTATCTGTAAACTCAAAATTCAGCACTCCGTTGACAATCTTTCCGGTACAGTTTTCCACCTCAGCCGTCAGAGTAGATGGATCTTCTGCATTTTCCAGGCCTCCGTCTATCACCTGGAACCGGAAAATCACTGTGTTTCCTGCCACCGAATGAATCTGCATGTAACAAGATGTGGTGGAAGAAGCCTCCCACTTGGAAGAGGTAAATTTTGCCCAGTCACTGACATCTACTGCCGACTCTGGCGCCACAGTCACCCTTGGCACTTCCGTAGGTTCTGGCGTCTCGGTAAATTCCGGTGTTGTTGTCTGAGGTACAGGCGTGCCGTCTCCCGCTGTCACAGTATCTGTGGAGTCCGTCTCGGTCAAACACCCACCAGTCACATAACAGCTCTCTCCATTATATCGAATCTGAATCCACCCATTTTCACAGACACCTGTGCCCTGAACAATCTCTCCACCAAACAAAGATCCCTTCCACTCGCTGCTTCCGTCCGCATCTGCCCGAATGTTCGCCCCCTGGGTCACCTGATACTTCTGAAGTTTAGGTTCCACCTGCATTCCACTGGGGGTTTGATTTTCACCGGATTCCATGGCAATGGGAGTGGCTGTGACCACAGCGGCTTCCGGTGTCCCGGTAGCATCCACTGCATTGTTTTCTTCATTTACGGCCTGTGTATCGTTTTGTCCACATCCAGCCAGAAAGCAGGCAAATGTAATTGTACCAAGCATAAGCATTTTTACCAGGATATGTCTCATACAAAATCCTCCTATCAACATTCACTCACAACCAATTACTACCACTCAATCTCTATACTATAAGATGGTATGCCTCATTATAACATCGCGCAAAGATTCAGTCCAGATAAACGTAGAAAAAGAATTTGGTAAGAATTTCAAAAGTTTTTCTAAATAATTATGAAAAAATAATGAAAATTGTCGAAACTGACCGAAACCGATTCCACTTCCACAACCCATTTAGAGAATATTTAGAGGTTTGTCTTCCTTTTCTATGTTATAATAACTGTGATTTTTCAGAGAAACTACACCTACTACAGCTAAGGAGGACTCCATGCATATCTTACTGATTGAAGATGATGAACAACTTTGTGAAACTTTAAAATATCAATTGGAACGAAAACAATTTTCCATCGATACCTGTCACAATGGTCTGGAAGGACTGGATTTGATGCTGACGGAAGCTTACGACCTGGTCATACTGGACCGAATGCTTCCTGCCATGGACGGTTTGAATGTACTGAAGCAGGCGAGAGACGGACACCTGCAGACTCCCGTCATCATGTTAACTGCCCTGGGAGAATTGCAGGATAAAATAAATGGCCTGGACTGCGGCGCCGACGACTACATGGTAAAACCCTTTGCTTTTGAAGAATTGATGGCGAGAATCCGCTGCATTGTCCGCCGTCCTCCTGTGATGGTCAATCAAAATCACATTCTGACATTCGGTGATCTTTCTTACGATACTCAACAAAACATTTTAACCTGTGGGGAGATTTCCTGCACACTGTCCAAACGGGAAGGAGAATTGATGGAACTGTTCCTTCGAAATCCCAGGCAGACACTTCCAAGAGGCACCATTCTCACCAAAGTCTGGGGACCGGATGCTGAAGTAGAGGACGGCAATCTGGACAACTACATCCATTTTCTCCGACGCAGATTAAAAACAGTAATCAGCCAGTGCCAGCTGCAAACAGTTCGGGGTGTGGGATACCGGATGGAGGATACCCATGTTTAAAAAATTACATCTGCAGCTCACTGCCTTTTGTACCTTGGTCACCAGTCTGATTCTCATTGCCATGACCTGTGTCTGTCTGTATATCTCTGAATCCGACACTGTTCGACAAAGTTTTCTGTTCTTTGAAAATAATATTCACTCCACGCTGTCCTATCTGGAGAGTCAATCGGTGATTTCCCACCAGTGGCTTCTGGAGCTCCAAAGCAATTATGGATTTCAAATCCTGATTAAAGATGGGAACACACCGCTCTATTACAATACACTTAATTATGATCAAAAGACGGAACAGCTTTTTGAAAAAGCCCAACTACAGGCAAAGGAAGAATTTGAGATTGAACCTTCAAGCACTTCTGGCAATCGGCTTCTCACAGAAAATGTGGAATTTCGCCTGAAAGGCGAATCCCAATACTATGCGTCTGTAGCCACCATACCCCGGAGTAATTCCTATCTGAATGTGACTGTGCTTTATTCTGTGGCGAAGGAACGGGCTTTGATGATCCGACAGAGGCTGCTTTTTGGCCTGGCCATAACTGTGGGAATCATACTTCTGGCTGTTTTCTCCTGGTTTTTCACCCGCCATGCTTTAATTCCCGTGGAGGAAAGCCGCCGAAGGCAGACGGAATTCATTGCCTCTGCCTCCCATGAGCTTCGCTCACCTCTGACCGTTATCTTATCCAGCCTTTCTGCCATGGAAGATGCACCTCTGAAAAAGCAGCAAGAATTTACCAGCATTATCCGGAAAGAAGGACAACGTATGAATCGTCTGGTGGGGGATTTGCTCTCCCTTGCCAACGCAGATAATAACAACTGGAGCTTCTCTCCCTGTGAGGTGGAGCCGGATACGTTCCTTCTCAATGTTTATGAAAAATATCAGCCTCGCGCCAGGGAGAAGCAAATCCGTCTGGACATTCACCTACCTGAAGATATGGTTCCCACCTGCCAGTTGGATGCAGACCGCATGGATCAGGTCATGGGGATTCTCATTGACAACGCACTGTATTATACACCGGAGGGCGGCCAAATTCTTCTTGAGCTTCGCCAGAAAGGAAATCGTCTGGAATACCGGGTTGCTGACAACGGTCCCGGCATCTCAGACAAGGAAAAATCCCGTATCTTCCAGAGGTTTTACCGGGTGGATAAATCCCACCATGATAAAAATCACTATGGCCTGGGCCTGTGCATTGCGGAGGAAATCGTCCGGATGCACGGAGGTAAAATCCATGTGATAGATACGCCTAAAGGCGGTGCCACCTTTGTCATTTCTCTTTGACCGTCCAGAGAAAAACGGAAAGGATGGAAAGGATCAGACTTTTGCAAAAATACTGCAATTGTATCAGATCCTTTCCTGTTTTTTTCTGTCCCAGATATATGAGAGCATTTTCTCTCTCCTTCTCCCACCAATTACTCCAAAAAGAAAAATTAGACCATTTGTCAGGAATCATATCATCCGGAATATGAATAAATTTCAGCAAAAGAATCACAAATCCAATCACCAAAAGCCACCACACCATATTCAAAATCGCCCCCCTTCTGCCCTGCCAGAACTTCTGCCCCGGAATCTGGTGCAGCGCCTGAAAAAAAGACATCCCCAAGGCAGCAGGAAACGCCAGCATAAATAACTGTAACAACTCCCCCAGAAAGGATGTTTCCACACAATCCCCTTCAATACTATAACTCATCATAAACGCTTTCGGTGAAGATGACAGCGGCGCATCTACCCCGCCCTCCACAGATAGAAGCGTAATCTGATCGGTACTTTCCTCCGCTCCGGGTCGAAAGACAAGGAGCGCTTTCTCATCTCTTAAAATTCCACGAATCACCAGCTTGCGTTCCCCACAGGCGATGCTCTTTCCCACCACCTCACTGCTGCCAAACAACTTTTTTGCCGTATTTTCATCCAGATAACATCCCTCATTGTCATCTTCCTGAAGCTTCACAAAATCATGAAACAAAACTTCCAGTTCTCCTCGAACCTTCCACACAGTCACCTCAGAACTTCTGTTCCACTGTGAATTTTCGACGCTCTGTCCCCTCTCCTCCTTCCAGAAAGCACATCTCCAGGAAGTATTGTCTTCTTTCAATGATTTTTGAATGTTTTCGTATTCGTCTCTGGTCAACCCCTTTTCTTCTCCGTCACTGCAGACAATCCGATATGTTTTGGGATACGCAATCAACTGATGATAATAATGAACGCTCAGATAATAAGAAAGAAACATAATCAGCAGCATAACAATCACAAATATTTTATTTTTACAAATGGAACAACGTATCCTTTCCATATGGCTAACCTCCAATTATTCTTCCAGCATATCTATGTACTCTTCCAGGCAAATCCCCTGGGAGTATATGATTTGTGCCGCTTCTTCCCCTACATATCGATAATGCCACGGCTCGTTAATAACACCTGTAAGATCTGTTTTATCGGAGGGATAACGTTTTATAAATCCATATTCGTGCCCATGTTGCGCGAGCCAGTTATAGACGTCATCACTGGAACTTTTTGTGGTATCTGCATTTATATCAACAGCAATCCCCAGCTGATGTTCACTGGTTCCGGGAATGGCGACCCATTGCCTGGCAAGTTCATCTGCTTCGGATTTTGAATATCCCTCATTTTTATATTCTTCTGTTTTTTCATCCAACAGCTGCTGTTGCTTTTCCTGTGTTCTGTATCCTGCCGCCACATGAAGGCCTAATCCATCTGCCCTCGCTGCATTGAACATCTCCTGCAAGTTGGGATATATTCTGGAGTCCACTTTCTCACCATTTGACAACTCCATTAATTCCACATGGTAATCATCGGGAATGTAATTGTCACGGTTTACAAGAATCAGATTCCACCCGTTATCCTCATTGGCAACATCATGCTTTTTGCTGCCGGAAAAAGAAGTAAGGTCAATAGCAGAAGCTATATGATTTACTGTCATCATGCATGCTAAAACAACAACTACCAACATACATAGAATCCATATCATATGAAAGTTTTGTCTGGTATATCTTCTCATTTTTTTCTCCTTTTGCTACCGCTGCCATTACTCTGCCAGACGAACGGGACTTCCATCATCGATACTTCTGCTGGAATCCACGATCACCTTCTGACCGGCAGATAAGTTTCCATCTTCCAATGCCGCATAAGTCTCATTTTTTTCCTGAACAGTCACTGCCACCTTCGCAGCGGTAAGCTGAGTTCCCAGTATGGTGTCCTTTTCCTGAACGACATAGACAAAGGTTTCCCCATTGCCTTCATTGAGAGCCTGAATGGGAACGCAGCAGTTATAGGTTCCTGACTTTTGCTGCACCGTCATATCTGCGCTGCTTCCAATATCCAGGGAGTCTGCTGGAAGATAGACCGTCACCTCCAGAAGATTTTTATCTTCCTCATTCAATTCCACCGAATCAATTTTCACATTCTCCACCATCTTTTTGGTATCCCCGCTTTCCAGAGTCACAGCAGCATTTTTCTCCAGATATTTATCCTTCGTCTTGTCCACCTGTGCCACAAACTTACATCCTGTGGTCAAATCCGCCAGAAGAAGCGCTGCATTTTCCCCGGTCAGTTCTCCGACGGATACATTTAACTTGGTTACCACTCCTTTGACTGGGGAAGTCACCTTACCTTCGGCCTTTGCCAGCTTCTGAAGTTTTTGAAGCTGAAGCTTTTTCGTTTCTATCTCCAGCTCTTTTTGCTTCACGGTGCTGTCTGTACCCTCCTTTGCCCTGGCATCCTCAAGAGCACGCCGGGCTGTCCGTATGGCAGTCTCTCTGGCAGATAGCGCCTCCTCATAGGCTTTCTGTGCCGCATTGACAGCTTCTACAAGAGCCTCTTCTGAATCCTGAGATTCACTTCCGTCCACCTCTTCCACTTCTTTTCTGTTAGCATAGAATTCATTCAGCTTTCCATTGGCATAATCCAGCTCATATGCTGCCCAGGAGACATCTTGATCTCCTTTCTGCACTGCCACATCATAATCTTCCTGCGCCCGCTGCAAAGTAAGATTTTTCTTCTCCTGATTGACCTCCTTACCCGATACGGCATCCTCATACTCCAGTTTCAATTTCTCCAGTTCCTGCTTCCCGGCAATAATCTGTTCTTTTAAAATTTCCTGATCCACCTGAAACAGCACGTCTCCAGCTTCCACCGAGTCTCCTTCATGAATATACATACGGGCAATTTTCTGGTTGGCTTCTGTGGAAACTGGCTGTTCCTGATTTTCCATCACCTTTCCCGAAGCCACCACCTTATGATAGATGGCAACATTTCCCGGAGATGCTGTTTTTACCCTGGCTACTGTAATGGAGCTGGAGGATCGGGATAACAAAGTAAAGGCCACCATCATAGCCAAAAAAATCCCCAATAATTTCAGCAAACTCTTTCGATTCATAAACTCCTCCCATTTCTTATTCTTTAATGGCCGCAGCCACAATTCCTTTCTCCAGATAATCCTGACCTGCCATAAACACAAAAATGGCAGGAATCAGAGCCATCACCGATGCCGCAAAGGCCGCTCCCGCCTCCTCCAGACTGATATTTGGAAGATACAGCGACAAAGGCCACAGTTCCTTGGATTTTAAGAAGGTCATTGGCTGTTCGATCATATTCCAATATTCCAGAAAACCAAGCACCATGGCAGATATGATTCCTGGAGAACCAAGAGGAATCCCCACATACAAGAACACCTGCAGTGAGGAAGCCCCATCCAGTTTTGCCGCGTCAATCAACGCATCCGGCACTCCGTCAAAAAAACGATACATGATAAAAACAGGGAATGTGGAAAAGGCTGACAAAAGAATGATTCCCAGATGGGTATCCAAAAGATGAAACTGATCTAAAATCAGATAGTCTGACAGCATCAATACCTGAAAAGGCATCATCATCAGCAGAATATAAACAGTAAACAGCCCTTTCCGAAAGGGAAAATGCCCCTTGGCAAATCCCCAGGCTGCAGGCACGCCAAAGAGAAATTGGCCAAACAAAATCCCTCCAGCCAGTTTCACTGAATTCCAGAACATCACAAAAAACTCCGGAGAATCCAAGAGCAATTCCACATAAGATTTCAAAGTGGGAAACAGCGGCAGCAGCGGAAACTGCACGTAACCCGAATCCCCACTCATGGCAGCCAGAGACTGACTCCACTCCCCTTTTCCCATCAAAGCCCCTGTAAATAGAAAGCAAATGGGATAAACCGCCACAAAGGCCAGAAATGCCAGCAAAAATAAGATGATTTTTCGCTTCATGTTCCACATTCCTCCTCTATCTCTCCCCAAAATCCCAGGCGCGTTTCAAAAGCAGCACCAGCAAAAAAATCACTCCCGCATTAATCACCGCAGCGGCAGACATTTTGTCCATGGACAGATCACGATACCAATTGTTAAACAGATGCTGCAGAAGATACATGCTCTCATGAGGATAGTTTCCCGCCACCAGATATGCCTCACGAAATACCTTAAAGGAATTTAAAATGGAAAGCACTGTAATGGTAAAAAGAGAAGGCAGCAGATTGGGCAGGGTAATATGCCAGAAGCATTGCCATTTTCCTGCCCCATCCACCTGGGCAGCTTCATAGAGATTTGCTGGAATCCCGGCAAGTCCTGCCATCCACAGCACCACATCATACCCCAGATTTTTCCACACATAACTAAATACCAGAATCCAGAATGCCCAGGGCGTGTTCATCCAGTCCTCCCCTGGCAGATTCAGAAAATGCAAAAAGCCGCTGAACATGCCACGTTCATGAAACAATGCCCTCCACAAAAGAACAATGGAAGCCACCGGAATTGCCATGGGAACCAGAAAACAGCTTTTTAAAAGCTGGGTACACTTTAATTTATCGTCCAGCACCAGCGCCACCAGAAGGGATATCAGCAAAAGCAGGGGAATACAGACCATCTCAAAACGAAGGGTATTCCCCGCTGCCAGCCGAAAAGCCGTGTTGTCAAAGATAGTCCGATAATTTTCCAGTCCCACCCAGGTGCCGCTGACTGCCCCCAAAAAGGAACGGCGAAGCACATCACAGAAGGGGAGCAGCATAAAGATAATTACCCCTAAAAAGCTGGGAAGGACGAAATAAAATCCCGTCCATTCCCCTTTTTTATATCCCCTGAAGTTTTTTAATTTCGAAAAGCTCTGAAGTTTTGCATGTAGGAGTAACCTGATATTTCTTCGTTTTTTCATACGTCCTCCACATTTAGAGCGTGTCCGAAATTGCTTTCCGCAAGATGTATTTTCAGACATACTCCAATCCACCATGAAAATCACAGTTACTCAGCCAGATACAGATTCACCTGATTTACCACTTCCTTGGCGGCTTTCTCGGGTGTAATTTTCTCCAGCACACAATCGTCTGCCTGTTTTAGCACCGCCTCACGAATGATTTCGTTGCTGATAGCCGGAGTGTCCGCCTGACAGATATATTCTTTTAGCTGGTCGATGGCTGCCTGGTCTGGTTTCTTCATATCCATCTGCAGGAAAGAATCCGGATCATTAGCATCTCCGACACCTATACTGCCGTCGTCACTCCAAGCGTCACACAGCTCATCAAATGCCTGTTCCTGCACAGGAAGACCTGTTGCCTGGTCGGCTTTCTGTGCTTCCTTTGTAAGAAGAAACTGCAAGAATCCCCCGGCTTCTTCTTTCTGCTCACTTTTACTGTTAATTCCAACCATAATCTTTGGTAAAAATGCATTCTCTGCCTGCCCGTTCAGATATTTAAAGCCATAACCTTCCTTATCCTGGTTCACAGTGTAAAGCATGCTGAGGGTAGCGAGATTGGTGATATTTCCCATATTTAACATAATCTTATCGCAATACAGTTCCAGAACTCCTCCTCCGATGGAGCTTTGATAATCATGAAGCGAGATATCCCCCATTCCCATCAAATTCATATTTATCTCATCATACTCGTCCCTATCGAAAATCCTTGCTATCTGAGTATAGAACTCTTCCAGCTTCTTTTGATCAACAGTTCCATCTTCCTTTACCCAGGCCGGAGAACAGGCATCGTAAAGCTGCGCTGCCAGCATTGCACCGTTGGTATACTTACTAAGTACCAGCATCTCAGAATCGGATGCTTTCATCTCCTCTGCCACATCAGCAAGAGTGGTCAAATCCTGAATCTTATCCAGATAAGAAGTCTCTGCCTCCACCAGAGGAAGCCCAATCCGAAGGGGAACACAATACAATTTTCCATCCTGCTTCATGGCCGAAATCAAGTTATCAAACAATCCCTCTGAAGACTCCACCAAATCTGATACATCTTCCAGCAATCCCTTCTCAATATAAGAATCCACAGGCATTCCATCTAAAACCAACAGATCTGGACCATTTCCCGCCATAATTTCCGTGCCAAGTGTCTTTAAAGCATCGGAAGCCGTAATGCCGTTATCTTCTGTAATTCCCACTTCCAAATTCACAAAAACATCTGGATTGGCTTTCTGATACTGGGTTATATTCTGTCGGATTTCGCTGTTATCATAGAGTGCATATACCCGAATCTCCGTATCCGGAACAGTGGATACGTCTTTGGAATAGGTATAGTGCATCAATTTATAACCTGCAGAATCTTTTCCAACGATGTAAAAGGATTCATCCTCTGCCTGTTCCATGGCTTTTACTCCCACATCCGGACTTCCCAGAGAGGTCAGTTCACCATTAATCAACATCTCCGACACGGTACCGTTTTTCACATGACGATAAAGCCCTGCACTGCCGCAGTAAAACAGATTTTCTTCTGTCTTGTCTTCACAGAAAATCAAAGGCATGGTCTCCAGATTGGTCAGTGACAGAGACATACCGCTCTGAGTCACAGAATCGGCAAGATTCTCATCTTTTGGAAGAGGATCGCCTGTCTTTGGATCATAGCTGAGGACTTCTCCATCATAAGTCACCGTATAAACGGTATTTCCAGCCACTGAAAAGAAGGCAATATCGCTTCCCGAATCCAGCTCGGTCAATTCTCCAGTGTCTGTATTCAAAGCGGAAACCGGACAATTCTGGCGCAGAATCAACGGCACTCCATCCCGTGTATAATCCATAAAATAGGTATATTCCTCCGATAAATCAGGAATCTCATTGATAGCTCCGGATGCATCCAAATGATAGTAATGCTGTTCAGAGTCTTCACTGTCTGCTTCCAACATTCCGCTGGTAAGTGCTATGGCATCTCCTTTTGGTGAGAGGGTCACATTTCCCATATAAAAGCTGTCACTGCATCTCCATTCCTGGGGCATATCATAGACCTTCTCCCAGGAAGCACCGTCTTCCTTTAAGTCCCAGACCGCCTCTCTCCCGTCTGTATCGGATGTGGCGATTCGCATGGTGCCGTCTTCCAGCTGCACCAGATCATAAATTCTGTCTGTATTCTCCGGCAGAGCCACATCCTCTTCCAGATATCTCCCCTTAGTATTTTCCCTGCCTGTATCCACTTTCTCGCCAGACCCCTCATCACCCTTTCCCGAGCCGCATCCCGCCAAAGTACCAATGGCTAGGGCCGCCGTCAGGGCAAAGCTTATGATTTTCTTTCCTTTTCTCATCTTTATGCTCCTCCTTGCGTTTCTTACCTATATCCTACCATCGGAATCTCTAAATTACCTCTAAAAAAGCTTTAAAATCACTCTATTTTTCTTTAAGAATTTCTGAAGAGATACTCCTCCACCTTTATTTCAGACAGCAAAACGCCGCAGGATCAGACGTAGGTTTTCCCCACTTTGTCTCTGCGGCATTATTATGCATTCTATCATTTAATCTTTTATAAAATTACTGTATCAGGTTCTCCCACACTCTCAGTTTTCCAATCTGTCGCGCCTATCACCTCCATTGTAACCTTGCCATTCTGGCTGACGGCGCAGACTTTGACGGCTTCTTTGCCGTTGATATCCGGTACAACAATATGAATTTCTGTGTCCGCTGTGATTTGATACAACTTAAAGGTGGTTCCTGTTGTATAGTCGTAGTCTGGTTTGTCCTGGCAGGCACCCACAGGCAGCACCGTATTCTCCCGAACCATCAAAGGCAGATGGAAATAATCAAAGACCTCTGTGTACCATCTTCCTCCCTTTTTCACTTCTCCTGTCAGATAATTGGTCCATTTGCCCCCCGGCAGATAATAGGATACCTGGCCGTTCTCCTTAAAGATCGGTGCGACCAGAAGAGAGTCTCCCAGCATATACTGACGATCCAGCGTCTCACAGGTCAAGTCATCCGGGAATTCCAGGAACATGGGGCGCATCATGGGGATACCCTCTTTGTGAGCCTTTACTGCCTGACCGTAGAGATAAGGCATCAGAGAGCATTTTAGTCTTACAAACTTTCTCAATACATGGCAGGCTTCCTCATCAAAGAGCCACGGCACACGATAGGATGTGGAGCCGTGAAGTCTGCTGTGGGAGCTTAAAAGCCCAAAAGCACACCAACGTTTATATACATCTGCCGATGCAGTCTGCTCAAAGCCGCCCATATCGTGGCTCCAGAATCCATATCCACTTAAGGAAAGGGACAGACCTCCTCTTAAATCCTCTGCCATGGATGGATAGGTTGCAGTACAGTCCCCGCCCCAATGAACCGGGAATTTCTGACCGCCTGCTGCAGTAGATCTGGCAAATAGAAGTGCCTTGTCTTTGCCCAGCTTTCTCTCCAATAATTCAAAGACAGTCTTGTTATAGAGATAGGTGTAGTAATTGTGCATCTTCACGGGATCAGAGTCATCGTAATACTTAATTCCTATCACCGGAATTCTCTCACCAAAGTCTGTCTTAAAACAGTCCACACCCATGTCGATCAGTTTCTCCAGCTTGGACTGATACCATTTGCAGGCTTCCGGGTTAGTAAAATCTACCAGAGCCATACCAGCCTGCCACAAATCCCACTGCCATACAGAGCCGTCCAGATTTTTCACAAAGTATCCATGCTCCATACCTTCGTCAAACAACCTGGATTTCTGCCCAATGTAGCTGTTGATCCATACACAGATGTGCAGACCCCGCTCCTTATAACGCTTCAGCATTCCCTCCGGGTCCGGGAAGGTCTCATCGTCCCACTCAAAATTGCACCACTCATAGCCTTTCATCCAGAAGCAGTCAAAATGGAAGGTGTGAAGAGGGATATCTCTGTCTGCCATTCCCTGAATAAAGCCGGTGACCGTCTCCTCATCATAGCTGGTGGTAAAGGAAGTGGTCAGCCACAGACCAAAGGACCAGGAAGGCGGCAGTGCAGGCTTTCCGGTCAGGTCTGTGTAAAGCTTTACCGTACCTTTGGGTGAACCGCCATTTATGATGTAGTAATCCAGCCGCTCGGCCTCCACACTGAACTGAACACGCTCCACCTTCTCACTACCGAGCTCAAAGTGTACATCTCCCGGATGCCCCACGAAAACACCATATCCCTTATTGGTGATGTAGAAGGGAACGTTTTTATAGGTCTGCTCAGACGCAGTACCGCCGTCCTCATTCCAAATCTCCACGGTCTGACCATTCTTTACAAATGGTGTGTAACGCTCACCCAATCCATAGACATACTCTCCCACGTCCAGAAGCAGCTGCTCCACCATGTAGTTTTTCTTTGTCTCTTTGTTTTTCATATAAGCCAGGTTTCGGAAGCTACTCTCGGTAAGCAGGCGATCTCCATCTTTAAATTCCACTTTCCAGGCATCGGAAGCTTTGTAAATTACAGCACTTGTCCTGCCTGTCAAGAAGACAATTTTTTCCTCATCTTCCTGAATAGACACAAAGCCCTTCTCCTGGGTGTTCACTTCAAAATGTGGTCCCCGATATAATGCACCTTTAAAATGCACTGCCGACACCTGAACCACATTTTCCATAGGACTGGAAAATGTCACCGTCAATATAGGCTGATTCAGTGTATTTCCCCGATTTCCCATATGCGCAGTAGCCACGTAGACCACCAGCTTGTCTTCCAAAATCTCTGACTCATAATACTCCACCGCATAGACAGGCTCAATCTTCTCCCGAATACGCCAATAACCATTTGTAAATTTCATAAAACATCCTCCTCAATAATTTAATCCTGGAGCGTGTTCCGAACCAAGCTCATTGCCGCCAGTCAGACAACGCACAAAAAACTTCTAAAATCTTCTGTTATTTCTCACAAACACAGGAATCTCTTCCAGAGGTGCACCCACCCTCACAGTAGCGCCTCCCTCATATTCTTCCCCAGTAAAATAGTTTTTCCACTGGCTTCCCATAGGAAGATATACACTTCTTTCTCTCTGCCCCTCATACAGAATCGGCGCCACCAGCACATCCGGTCCAAACATATACTCATCTTCAATTTCCCAGGCACAGGCATCTTCTGGAGTATCGTAGAACAGAGGACGCATCACGGGAGTTCCCTTCTCATGGGCAGCTTCCATCAACTCGGTAATATATGGTTTCATCCGCTCTCTCAAATCCAGATATTTCCTGCAGATTTCATAAGCTTCCTCACCAAAAGACCACACTTCATTATCTGCCCCAGAGATGCAGACTGCTCCTCCTTCTGTGCCCATTGGCTCCTTCATAGGCTCACGGTAACCGTGAAGACGCATCACCGGACAGAAAGTCCCATATTCAAACCATCTCACCAACAATTCCCTAAAGGAATCTTCTCTGGGATCCCCACCGTGGAAACCTCCGATATCGGTGGTCCACCATGGAATCCCCGCCATTCCCATATTCAGTCCTGCTGCCAACTGATTTCTAAGGCTGGCAAAACTGGAGTGAATGTCACCGGACCACACAAGAGCACCATATTTCTGGGAACCTGCCCAGGCACAACGAAGCAAATTGATGATGTTCTCCTGTCCCTCTGCCTTCATACCATCAAAGAAGGTCTTGGCATACATAGCAGGATAAATATTTCCAATCTGTACATTTGGCCCCATATAGTAACGATAATTGTCAAAATCATAAATGCTGTACTCTGGCTCTGCCTCATCCAGCCAAAAAATCTTCACGCCCTTGTCGTAGTAATTTTTCTTGGCCGTCTGCCATACAAATTCTCTGGCACCTGGATTGGTGGCATCGTAGTGAACCGTGTTTCCATGAAAATCCATGGCAATTCGAAAGCCCCGGTCAGTGCGGATCAGATATCCCTTTTCCTTCATTTCCTCGAAATTCTCACTGCGGTAATCCACGGTAGGCCAGATGGAAACCATAAGCTCAATTCCCATTTCCTTTAATTCCTGAATCATAGCATCCGGGTCCGGCCAGTATTTCGTGTCGAACTTCCAGTCACCCTGCAGCGGCCAGTGAAAATAATCAATCACGATAACAGAAATGGGCAGCCCCCTATTTTTGTACTCCCTTGCCACATTTAAAAGCTCATCCTGTGTCTGATAACGCAGCTTACACTGCCAAAATCCCATGGCATAGTCCGGCATCATGGGAACGGTACCTGCTACCCGGGCATAAGCCTCCTCAATCTCTGCCGGAGTATCTCCAACAGTGATCCAGTAGTCAAGCACCTTGGTGGAATAGGCCTCCCAGGTGGTGATGTTCTTGCCGAATATAGTCCTTCCCACTGCCGGATTGTTCCAGAGGAATCCATAACCAAGAGAAGACACCGCAAAAGGAACACTGGCCTGGGAGTTTCTCTGTGCCAGCTCCAGATCTGTTCCTTTCAGATTCAAATAGGGCTGCTGATACTGTCCCATTCCGTAAATTTTCTCCTCCGGATTGGATACAAACCGCATGGAAAGATGATAATCTCCGCCAGGAATTGGTTTGAATTCTCTCGCCTCCACTTCAAGGGCACTACAGTAATCTGCAAATACATCCAGTCGATTTCTTAAGTATTCGTCCAGAAGAATTTCCCCTTTCTGGTTATAAAAGGTCATTTTACCGTAGCGGGAAATTTTCGCCTGAATCTTACTATTTTTAATAATAGCGCAATCCTCTTTTATTTCAATCTCCGGTACAATCTCCTCCACCGGCATCTGTAGCGCCCAGTCCTCACCTGGCATCTGCGCCATCTTTGTGGCTCGCACACGGAAGCTATTCTCGCTCCAAGGCTGAATCCAAAGCTCCTCTGCATCATAGTGAAATTTCAAACAATTATTTTCGATACGAAATACATCCATTTTTTTCTCCTCCTAAATCATTCTAGTATATCGGACATGTTCTCACATCCTCTGCCATCCCACCATGAAGCCTCCTTTAATCTTCATGATCAGACAACTGCTGCGGTTATCCTTTGACAGAACCGCTTGTCATACCTGCCACGATATGTTTCTGCATGGTCAGGAAAATAATCACACTTGGTAAAATCAGCAACACGCCGTAAGCCATGATGCTGTTCCACTTGGTACCATACTGGTTCATAAAGGTATAAATTGCTGATGTCATGGGCCTCATTGCCTCATTGGTATTAAATGTCATGGAATAAGCCAGATCATTCCATGCAAACACAAAGCTAAAGCAGGCGGAAGTGATAACAGTTGGCTTACAGATTGGTACTACAATTCTGAAGAATACTCCAAGGGTACTGCATCCATCGATTTTTGCCGCATCTTCCAGTTCCTTCGGCATGGTTAAAAATCCAGGCCTTAGCATCAGCACGATAAATGGAATGGATATGGTAGCGGTTGATAAAATCGGCGCCAGGTAAGAATTTAACAAATTCAACTTTGAGAAAATCAAAAACAGCGGTGTCAGCACCAGAGAGGAAGGAAGCATTTGTGTAATCAAAAATACCAGTACAAACAACTTCATTCCCTTCACACGATATCTTGCCAGTCCGTAGGCCGCCGGAACAGACAGACACAAGGACAGCACCATGGAGCCAAGAGCAATAATAATGGAATTTTTCAAAGTCACTGACAAATTACCCAACTGGTCCTGATAAGCCTTCAAAGTAAAAGATTTTGGCCAGAGTGTGGGAATATTAGCAAAAATTTCACTGTCCAGCTTAAAGGAATTGATCACAATCCAGTACAGCGGGAACAGAAATACACAGGCAATCACCACAGCTGCCACACAAAACAGTGCATTTTTCTGACTATCCTTCAAATGTATCTTTCTTTTATTCATAGCAAGCTCCTTTCTGAATTACATCATTTCGTCCTTGGAAATCGTCTTTAGATATACCAAAGCTACCAGGAACAGACAGATAAACAGTACATTGGCAACTGCTGCTCCTTCGCCGAAATGGAATAGCTGGAAGGACAATTTGTAGGAATAAGTAGACAATACTTCTGTGGCATCTACAGGACCGCCACCTGTCATAACATATACCAGATCAAACACTTTAAAGGTCAGCACGAATCCCAGTACCAGAACAGACATGATGGTAGATTTCAGCAGCGGCACGGTAATCTTGAAAAACTTCTGGATTCCATTGGCTCCATCGATGGAAGCTGCCTCATAGACATCATCCGGAATATTATTCAAACCTGTGGTCAAAAGTAACATATTAAAAGGAATACCTACCCAGGAGTTGGCAATAATCAATCCCAACATAGCCGTATTTCCCTTCAAAAGCCACCCCACCGGTTCCTTAATCAAATGCAAATTCAACAAAATAGTGTTGATGATACCATTGCCTTCTGCAAACATAAATTTAAATACCAGAGCGGTGACCGTAACAGGAAGCATCCAGCTGATTACGATCAATCCGCGGATTGGTTTTGCAAAAGTGAATTTTTTTACGAAAAACATGGCAAACAAAAACCCCAACGAAAACTGAATCACTAGACAGCCGATAGTGTATACCAGTGTATGTATCAGCGCTTTGCGAAATGTGGGGTCACCAAAAATCGCTTTGTAGTTACTCACTCCAATAAAATCTCTGCCAGTGCTTCCCAGTGTTGAAGCCGTAACATCCTGTAAACTGATGAGCCAGTTGTATACAATGGGATAGCCGATAAAGACCAGCATGTAAATAACTGCCGGCAGAATAAAGCAATATCCCAACATTCGCTCCTTATTTTCACGTTTGTTTGACAGCATAAAAAGCCCTCCTCTTCTATGATTTGCATCTGGAAAAGACCTTTGTGCCCTTTCACACATGCCTGACAACTTAAATACATCAACCCGGAAAAGATCCTCGCAACCTTTTCACATATTTTTGGCAACAAAAATCCCATCACATCACAATCTGATATTGTACATGCGATGGGATTTTCGTTATATGCGTCTTACACCTGTTCTATTTATTATTCTGCATTCAGCTCATCGATTTTTGCCTGTGCATCTACCATGGCAGTATCCACATCCTTCTGACCGGAAAATACTTCCTGCTGTGCAGTATAAATAGCTGCTGAAATTTCAGGCCAATCCGGGGAAGGGCCTCTGGACTGTGCAGAAGGCATTACCTCTGCGAATACTGCATTCAGAGGATCATCCGCAAACATTTCCTGAAGATCCACGTCCGATCTTGGAGAGAAACGTCCGATGGATTTACAGATTTCCTGTGACTTTTCTTTGCTTGTGATCCAAGTCAGGAAAGTCCAGCCTGCCTCCACATTGGCACCGGAGCAAATTGCCACGTTCTCTCCACCCAGTACGGAAGCATACTCACCGTCGTCTGCTTTCGGAACCTTTGCAACACCATAATCCAAATCCGGAGCATCTGCTTCCAGACCGGAGAACTGCCATGGTCCGTTGATCATCATGGCAGCCTGACCGGAAGCAAACTGCTTCTCAATGTCTGCCTGTGTCCAGTTTACACATTCTTTGCTGACGTATCCCTTTTCAATTAAGCTGTAAAGATAGCTCATGGATTCTTTGGAGCCATTACTTGTCAGGTCATTTACATCACCGCCGGAAGAAAGCAGCCACGGCATATACTGGAAAGTACCTTCCTCATTACCGATGGCAGAAATTGCAAGACCCCTGCAGCTATCTGTGGTCAGCTTCTCACAGGCATCTTCCAATTCAGACCAGGTGGTGGGAACTTCCACACCTGCTGCATCTAAAAGCTCTTTGTTATAGAACAATCCCAGGCAGTTGTTGCCCCAGGGAAGTCCATATAGTTTTTCATCATAATAGCAGGAATTGATAGAGCCTTCCATAAAGTTTGCATCCTCCCAGGAGTCATATAGCTCTGTAATATCCTCAAATACGCCCATGGATGCATAAGAGTTATGATCCGGGTTGTCCACCATACCGCAGTCCGGAAGCTCTCCCGATACCACACCGATGGTGTACTGTTTCATCAGTTCCTCTCTTGGAAGATACTGAGCCGTTACATGGATTTTATCCTGAGAATTGTTGAATTCATCCACTGCCTCATTTACGTACTTACCTTCCTTGTCTTCTGACATATAATGCCAGAACGTAATCTCCGTCTTTCCGCTTGCATCGCCGGATGTGGAGTCGGATGTCTGCTCTGCGTTTCCTGTTTCTGTTGAAGAATCACTTCCAGATTCTCCGCATCCTGCCAGTGAGCCGACAACCATTGTTATTGCAGCTAATAAAGCAATTGCCTTTTTCATTTGTTGCCCTCCTTCGTTTCTTGGTAACTTAAGTATAACCGCAGAGCATCAAAGAAAAAATTCCAATATTTTAAAAAAAGTGTAATTATCTAGTCAATATA
>CAMQZX010000035.1 GCA_947039785.1 uncultured Lachnospiraceae bacterium
GATTGTAAGACAGTGTCATAAGACTCTCTGACAAATGTACATTTTCCACGATTACATCGTCGGGCACATCCAGATCCAGATGTGCGAAATTCCAGATGGCCTTTACTCCGTTTTGCACCAAAATCTCCGCCATCTCCGCTGCCCGATTCTTGGGAAGGGTAAGTGTGGCAATATCCACATTGTGTTCTTTCAAAAAGAACGGCAGATCACTGATCATTCGAACTTCAATTCCACGCACTGTGATTCCTTCCAGTACAGGATTAATATCAAAAATCCCCACCAGATGGAACCCCATCTTCTCAAACTCCACGTAATTGGCCAACGCCTGTCCCAGATTACCTGCTCCCACAATAATCATGGGATGATTGGAATCCAATCCTAAAATCTTACCTATCTCTGTGTATAAATATCGTACATTGTATCCATAGCCCTGCTGTCCAAAACCGCCGAAATTATTCAGATCCTGACGAATCTGAGAAGCTGTCACTCTCATTTTCTGGCTCAAATCACCGGAGGAGATACGCTCCACACCTTCATTCATCAAATCCCCTAAATATCTATAATACCTTGGCAGTCGCTTAATCACTGCCTTAGAAATACCTTTATCGTCCAATTGCCTATTCCCTCCTTGTCTTCTGTATACATTATAATAAACCGTTATTTTATTGTCAAATAAAAATCCACAATTCTGGTAATCTTCGTTGAATTTTTATGGATTCTCTGATAAAATGAGGGGTGAATTTTGCGTCCAAAATACTGTTGATGAGAATATGGTACAACGAGGAGGAAATCATGATTTTATCATGTCAAAATATTAGCAAATCATTTGGAGAAGTGTCTATTCTGAAGGATGCTTCTTTCCACGTGGAGGATCACGAGAAAGTTGCCCTCATTGGCAACAACGGAGCAGGCAAGACCACGCTCCTTCGAATCATCCTTGGAGAATTACCTATGGATTCGGGACAGGTCGTCCTCTCCAAAGACAAAACCATCGGTTATCTGGCCCAGTATCAGGAGGTGGAAGGCCACCGTTCTATCTATGACGAGTTACTTTCTGAAAAGCAATATCTTCTGGATATGGAGCGGAACATGCGCCAGATGGAAGCTTCCATGAAGTCTCTCACCGGAGAAGCATTGGAATCTCTGATGAACACATACACGAACCTGACCCATCGTTTTGAACAGGAAAACGGCTACGCACTCCGAAGTGAACTGGCAGGCGTGCTGAAAGGTCTGGGATTTGCGGAGGAAGACTTTTCCAAGTCCGTCTCCACTTTGTCCGGAGGCCAGAAAACAAGAGTTGCTTTGGGTAAACTGCTGCTGTCAAAGCCGGATATACTTCTCTTAGATGAGCCTACCAACCATCTGGACATGGATTCCATCTCCTGGCTGGAAACCTACCTGATGAATTACCCTGGAGCCGTACTGATTGTCTCCCACGACCGATATTTCCTGGACCGGGTAGTCACAAAAGTAGTGGAAATCGAAAACAGCCAGATCATGTCTTTTTCCGGCAATTATACGGCCTTCGGTCTGAAAAAGGCACAGATCCGGGATGCGCAGTACAAAGCCTATTTAAACCAGCAAAGGGAACTAAAACATCAGGAAACAGTCATTGCCAAATTAAAATCTTTCAACCGGGAAAAGTCCATACGACGGGCAGAAAGCCGGGAGAAAATGTTAAATAAAATCGAACGTCTGGAGAAGCCCAAAGAGATTCAGGAGCACATGCGCATCCAACTGGAACCCCGCGTAGTCAGCGGAAATGATGTGCTCACAGTGGAAGAACTAGGCAAATCGTTCCCATCCCTGCCCCTGTTTCACGGAATTTCCTTCCAAATCAAACGAGGCGAACGGGTGGCTCTGATTGGAGCCAACGGTACAGGCAAGACCACCATGCTAAAGATTATCAACGGTCTGCTTCCCGCTGATGAAGGAACCTTTGATCTTGGCTCCAAGGTCCAGATTGGTTATTATGATCAGGAGCATCATGTACTGCATATGGAAAAAACCATTTTTGAGGAAATTTCTGACGCTTACCCCACATTGACAGAGACCCAAATCCGAAACATGCTGGCTGCCTTTCTGTTTACAGGGGATGATGTATTTAAACTGATTTCCTCGTTAAGCGGTGGAGAGAGGGGACGTGTCTCTCTGGCAAAGCTGATGCTCTCCGAAGCCAACTTCCTGATTCTGGATGAGCCTACTAATCACCTGGATATCGCTTCCAAAGAGATTTTGGAGGAAGCCTTAAACAGTTATACGGGCACTGTATTCTACGTATCCCACGACCGATATTTTATCAACCAGACAGCCACCCGTATTCTGGATTTGACCAATCAGGCTGTGGTCAACTACATCGGTGATTACGATTACTATCTGGAGAAAAAGGATGAACTGACTCAGAAATATGCGCCTGCCAAAGAGGCAGAACGTGTGACAGAGACGGTTTCCGATACGAAAATCTCCTGGCAGCAGCAGAAGGAAGAGCAAGCCCGGCGTCGCAAGCGAGAAAATGACCTCAAGAAAGTGGAAGCAGAAATCTCCTCTCTGGAAGAGAGAAGCAATGAGATTGATGAACTGCTCTCCCAGCCGGAAATTGCCACCGATGTGACAAGATGTGTGGAACTGAGTAAAGAGCAAGCCAAGATACAGGCAAAATTAGAAGAATTGATGGAACGCTGGGAGGAACTGGAATCCTAGAGTATGTTTGCAGATTGCCGGAATGAATTTTCCAACACGTTCCAGGAATAAGATGGCGTTTCAAAAGGCATCCCAAACATGCAGCTAAGTCTTGTCAGGGATGCCTTTTACAGTTCTTTAAACTTTTTATTGTTTTTTATGGTCTTCTTATTTCTCCAGAGTTTCCTTTACTGCCAGGATAAAATCTCTGCTGTTTAATACGGTAGGATTCTCCAGACTTGTAATCAGCGCCAGATCCTTAGTCATCTTGCCGTTCTCAATGGTTTCCACGGTAGCCTTTTCCAGATTCTCGCCAAATTCAATCAGTTCCGGAATCTGATCCAGCTCACCGCGTTTTTTCAGGGCGCCTGTCCATGCAAAGATGGTAGCTACAGAGTTAGTGGAAGTCTCCTCGCCTTTCAAATGTTTATAGTAATGCTTCTGAACCGTTCCGTGTGCTGCTTCATATTCATAATATCCCTGAGGAGATACCAAAACAGAAGTCATCATAGCCAGTGAGCCAAATGCAGAGGATACCATATCGCTCATCACATCGCCGTCATAATTCTTGCAGGCCCAGATAAATCCGCCTTCTGCTTTCATCACACGGGCAACGGCATCGTCAATAAGGGTATAGAAATATGTAATTCCTGCTGCCTTGAATTTCGCCTGGAACTCTTCCTCATAAATTTTCTGGAAAATATCTTTAAAATGATGGTCATATTTCTTGGAAATGGTATCCTTAGTGGCAAACCACAGATCCTGTTTGGTGTCCAGAGCAAAATTAAAACAGCTCCTGGCAAAGCTTTCAATAGAATTATCCAGATTGTGCATTCCCTGAGCCACACCAGGTCCGACAAAATTATGTACCAGCTCTCTTGTCTCTGTTCCGTCTTCTGCGGTGTATACCAACTCCACTTTACCCGGTCCAGGAATAACCATTTCCATGTTCTTGTACACATCACCGTAGGCATGACGAGCCAGAGTAATGGGCTTTTTCCAGCTTCTCACATTAGGCTCAATTCCCTTTACAATAATAGGAGCGCGGAATACCGTACCATCTAAGATTGCTCGGATGGTTCCGTTGGGGCTTTTCCACATTTCCTTTAAGTCATATTCTTCCATACGGGCTGCGTTTGGAGTGATAGTGGCACATTTTACAGCAACACCGTATTTCTTAGTAGCATTGGCAGCATCCACCGTAATCTGGTCATTGGTTTCGTTTCTCTTGGCAAGTCCAAGATCATAATATTCTGTTTTCAGATTCACATAAGGAAGAAGCAATTCTTCTTTAATCATTTGCCAAAGAATACGGGTCATCTCATCTCCGTTCATCTCAACCAAAGGTGTCTTCATTTCAATTTTGCTCATAATAATCTCCTTTTTGCGTTAATTCTCCGAATTGCGGACAGAATCTCGGCATGAACACAAACGATTCCAGTTGTATCCATGCAGGGATTCTTACACCTAATTACACTAACCACTATTATAGCCACAACTGGCTAAAACGTCAATTATTTCTGTAAAAAGCGTTCCCGGTCAAACAGTCCCCATCCCTGAATATTTCTTCCATATCCCAGATCAATGGCGCTCTCCATAACCAACATCTTAATCTCCACATTGGTAAGCATGGGGTCCTTCTGAAGTATCTGAGCGATTGCCCCGGATACACAGGGTGTGGACATGGATGTGCCGCTTTTTTTCACATAAGCTGCCCTTCCATTGGAAGACGGCGCACAAGCTGTAATCTGATATCCCGGTGCCACGATATCAGGCTTGCAGATACACTCTCCTGTTGGACCTCTGCCAGAAGCATCCTTGGAATTTAACAGCATATCTGAAGACCCCACTGTGATCACTTTTCTGCTGCTTCCAGGAGCTGTAACACTCCCGGGAAGAGGTCCCTGGTTTCCAGCTGCCGCCACAACCACCAGCCCCGCATCCCACAAGCTCTCCACCCCTTCAATCAAAGCTTTGTGATCTTTTTTGGTGCTGTAGGTAGTTCCCACAGAAATATTCACCACCCGCACACCCAATCTTTCATAGTTTTTCAGCAGCCACTGAAACGCCTGAAGAATTACTTCTTTTCGTCCGTTGCCATACTGATCCAGCACCTTCGCCACAATCAGATTACATTCCGGTGCCGTACCTTTGTACCTGCCGCCGCATCCCTTTCCAGAACCCGCCAAAATCCCTGCCACATGAGTTCCGTGTCCGTTTTCATCATAAGGACGGCTTTTATAGCCCACAAAGTCGGCAAACGCTTTAATTCGGTGGTCAAAATCTATATGTGGGAAAATTCCGGTGTCCAATATTGCCACACCGACTCCTTTTCCAGTCAGTGAATCTATATTTTGCATAATTATTCTCCCAAAATTTCATTTTTCTATGATGCTCCAAGGGCAAATGGACTCTAGCACCCCGCCAGAAATCCTCCATTTGCCCTTTACTATTACTATATGCCCCGTCTGCCATTATGAAAATCCATGCAAAAACATAAGAAATTCACAATTATACATGAAGAAAAACTTGAAGTTGCTTGGAAATAGTAATATAATGTTCGAGAATAAGAGGTTTGATAAAACATAAAAGGAAATAAGAGGAGTATACGATATGAAGAGAGCAAAAGTACTTTTATTAACTATGGCGGTGATGACTACTTTCGCCATAACAGGATGCGGAAATAAAGACGCAACTTCTGATTCCAAAGCAGTGGAAGTGACGCCGACACCTACCGCAACACCAACTGCCACTGCATCCCCCAGCGCAACGCCTACACCTACCATTGAAACAAGTACCACAGAGACCACTGCGCCCTCCACAGAATTGACTGGCGTCATCATCAGTGCTACCATGAACGATCTGGTACTTCGCACTTCTGACAACAAGGAATACAAATGTTCCACTTTAAACGCAACCAAAAATCTGAGCACTGGAGTGACCATTGGAGCCACTGTAACTGTAACCCTGGATTCCACAGAGAGCGATGCCGGACTGTTTAAAGCCAGTAAAATCAGCGATGACGGATCAACTGATTCCTCAGATTCAAATGACAGCAGCTCTACTTATGAAAACTCTGACAGTTCCAGTGATTATGACAGCAGCTATGATTCTGATTATGATTCTGATTATGATTCTGGTTATGATTCCAGCTACGATTCCGATTATGATTCCAGCTATGACTCTGATTTGGACAGCTCAGACTATTAATTAAACGGGTAATGCAGCATTCGGAATCTGCTTCGCAGCCTGTGTTCATCATGAGGATATCCATAAAACCTTACGCGGCTTTTTGGATATCCTCATATTTTTTTCCCATTCCTGCATATAGTTATCATAAAATACCATACAAGGATATTATATGGCTGATCTGAAGGAAATGGCTCTTTCCAATAATTTTGCAGACTACATTTTTCACTATTCAAATTTCCAATACTTTGATCCAAACCCAACAGAAAATTATGGCTATCAAGCCCTGACCCCCAATTACTTCATGCTTCACTTAAACAATTCTGTCTTTCCCATTGAGAATCTGGTAGAGATTGGATACAGTTCCGTTCCAGCACTGTTCACTCTCACCAGCACCGTCAGTCTGGAAAAATCCGGCATTCTCCAAACTCAAAGCGCTCCCACTTTGAATCTCAATGGACAGGGAATTCTTCTGGGATTTCTGGACACGGGAATCAATTACACTCACCCGGCCTTTCTGGATGACCAGGGAAAAACCCGAATCCTACGCATTTGGGACCAGACCATACAGTCGGGAACACCTCCGGAAAATTTCATTTTCGGCAGCGAATATACCAATCAGGATATTGATGAAGCGCTTTCCCTTGAAAATCCCTATGAGAGAGTCCCTTCCAGAGATAGCAATGGGCACGGTACCTTGATGGCCGGCATTGCCTGCGGCAAAAGCAATGCCCCAGCCGCCTTCAGCGGAGTTGCGCCAGCAAGTTATATTGCCATGGTAAAGTTGAAAGAAGCCAAGCAATATCTCAAAGACTATTTTATGATAAACGGAGAAGCTCCTATTTATCAGGAGACTGACCTGATGCTGGCAGTTACCTATTTAAACCAATTGGCGCTCACATTAAACATGCCTCTGGTGCTCTGCATCGGCCTGGGTACCAACCAGGGGTCTCACAACGGCTACAATCCCTTGGATTTCGCCCTGTCCTTTCTCCGCTCCACTTCAGGACTGGCGATTGTGACTGCCGGAGGAAACGAAGTGGGACGCGGACACCACTTTTCCGGAAAAGTTCCTGACGAAAACTCCTATCAGGAAGTAGAAATCCAGGTTCCCGCCAATTCAAGAGGCTACAACGTGGAATTGTGGGGAATGCCTCCAGAAACCTTTTCCGTGGGTGCCGTCTCTCCTCTTGGAGAAGTGGTGGAACGAATTCCTGCCCGGCTTGGACAAAATCAGCGAATCCAGTTTGTTCTGGACCAGACAACTATGCGAGTTTCTTATGAGCTGATCTCTCCTTTCGCCGGGGAGCAGGTGATCCTTATACGATTTCAAAATCCTACCCCAGGCATCTGGAGAATTCGTGTCTACTGCAGCAATCTGATCACTGGACAATTTCACATGTGGCTTCCCATTCATAACATGCTCATACCCGATGTGACCTTTTTAAATCCAGATCCCTTTACCACTATCACCATCCCCGGGAATAACAGCGATGTTATCACCACCGGAACCTACGATGCTTACACGGACGCACTCTATGTCCACTCCAGCCGCGGCTTTACGCCTCTTGGAAACGTCAAGCCGGATATCTGTGCCCCCGGTGTCAACGTTACCGGACCAGACCTTCACGATGGCTACACTTCCGGCACCGGTTCCAGTATGGGAGCCGCCATTACCGCAGGTTCCTGCGCCCTGATTCTTCAATGGGGAATCTCCAGAACCCCCCGAAGAAACTTCTATACCAATGAAATCAAAACACTTTTTCTTCGGGGAGCCACCAGAGACCTGCCCCTTACTTACCCCACCCGGGAATGGGGGTATGGCAAGTTAAATGTTTACAATGTTTTTACCACATTTCTAAATCCCTGACTTTTTCATTGCCTCTTGCCCTGCAGTCAGTAACCTTTTGATTTCTTTAAAAATCTTGTAACCAAATTTTGATTTCCACATAAGATGAAGTGTAAATATCATTTGGAGGAACTTATCAATGAGTGATTTAGCTGCAACAAACTGTGGATGTGGATGTGAGAGTAACTGTGGATGTGAGAACAATTGCGGATGCAATTCTTCTGGCATTTTTGGCGGCGGCAACTGCTGCAGCATTCTCTGGATTCTGATTCTGTTGTGCTTCTGCGGTAACGGAAACGGTATCGGCGGCGGCAATTGCGGCGGCGGATGTGGCGGATGCGGCGATAACAGCTGTATCTTAATCATCCTTCTGCTGCTGTGCTGCGGCGGCAACGGATTCTGCTGCTAATGATTAACAAAAGCCGGGGACTCGTTCCCCGGCATTTTTATTGACTGAATCTGGGTTTTTGCTTTTTTCCTGCGCCTTTTTGTTTTTGGTTTTGACAGCTTTCACCATGTTTTTTTCTGCACATACACTCCAAATCTATTTCATAAAAAGCATTTCCATCAATCATCAATTTTCTGTTCTTGTCTTCCATCCAAACACCTCACAAAGTTCTTACCAAATACTATATGACAGATTTCACAACTTCGTCATATTGTATAGAGAAGATTCATAGATTGTGGAAAAAGGGTTTTTGGGGTTTTCATAATGAATGAAGATAATTTTCTGAAAATGACGGATTTTGACCGTTTGGTATCCTCTGAGCCAATCCAGATCATGAAAGCTATGATCCCCTATGCTCCGCCTCAGGGGCAGCGGTTTCTCTCTCTGTATTCCAAAGCCATGGAGCTTCGCAATACCTTAAACGCCTTTCAGCGGGGAAATCCTGAAATGTCCATCTGCTCCTCTCCCCGCCAGTCAAATCAGGAGCCTATGGAAATGCTGAATTCCATCCGGGACTACTGCTCCCCTGCCACCCGACAGAAAATGGATGAATGCATGAATATGTTTGCCATGCTGCAAATGTTAGAACTATTCCAGGACAATGGAGAATAACACAACGGAGGTATCAATAACATGAATAATAATCAAAACAATTCTTCCAACGACAGTCAAAACAACAGCGGCTCATGGATGAACGATCCGCGTTTGAACGGAATGGACAAAAGTAAGCTGGAAATTCTCCAGCAGCTTGCAGATCAGGGAAGCCAGAAAAGCCAAAATGACCTGATGCCTTTTCTTATGGCAGCCGCTTCTTCCGGAAAATCCCAGGGAGTTCAGTTTTCACCCGATGAGATTCGTATGATCATTGAGGTGATTAAAATGGGAAAGTCGCCGAAGGAACAGGCAAGATTAGACAAAATCGTAAGTATCATGAGCATGATGCACCGCTGAACCTTATGTACTGACAAATTGACAATTATCGTATATAACGATGAATATCACAGTTGTCAACTTATCAGTATAAAAATGCTGCAGACAGCATATCTGAAAAATTGCTGTCTGCAGCATTATAACAACTCTTTATTTTTTCTTTTTGGAATTCTCCAGCACGCAATCTCTGAGAAGAGTAAGAGCACTGACAGCCGCTTGCTCACGGATTCTACTTCGGTTGCCAGTAAAGTGACACTCCCTTACTGTCACGTCTCCGCTGATGCAACAGCCTAAAAAAACTGTTCCCACCGGATGTTCCTTGGTTCCACCTTCAGGTCCAGCATATCCTGTGATGGATACACACACATCCGTACCGGAAGTAAAACACCCTCCTTTTGCCATCTCCTTAGCAGTCTTGGCACTGACAGCTGTCTCCTTCTTCAAGGTACTCTTCTTCACCAGGAGGCGCTTTCTCTTTGCCTTCTCTGCGTAAGTCACAAAACCTTCTCGAAATACTTCAGAAGCCCCAGGCACACTGACAATTCTGGATGATACCATACCACCAGTACAGGACTCTGCCAGAGAAAGGGTCAGCTTTTGTTCCTGCAAAAGCTCCACCACCGCCTGCTCCAAAGTCTTACTCTCTTCTGTGGTAAAAATATTCTTGCCAAAACGGGATTTCAGCTCTCGAATCACCGGCTTCATCATCTTTTTGGCTTCCTTCTCATTCTTTGCCTTAGCAGTGATTCTCAGATGCACCTCTCCGGTCTTGGCATAAGGCGCAATGGTCGGATTGCTCTGATGTTCGATCAAATCAGATATCTCCTCTGCCACCTGACTCTCACCGATTCCGCAAATCTTAATCATCTGAGAATAAATGGTATCCGGCTGCTTTTTATGAAGATATGGATATACCTGCTCCTCAAACAGCGGCTTCATCTCATTGGGAGGTCCTGGAAGAAGTATGGCGATTTTACCATTTTTCTCCATGATAAGTCCCGGTGCCGTTCCGTTATTGTTATCCAGAATCACAGCTCCTTCAGGAACCATGGCCTGCTTCCAGTTGTTCTTGGTAATCTTCCTTCCTGGATTGTTCTTCTCATAGACCTTCATGTACTCCTCAATGCGCTTTCTGGTACGCTTATCTTCATAAAGCTCCATTCCCATCACATCGGCTACCACTTCCTTGGTCAGATCATCATCGGTAGGTCCAAGTCCACCTGTGAAAATCACCACATCAGAACGCCCCAGAGCAGTCTTTACTGTCTCTGTCATTCGCTGCTCATTGTCACCGACTACCGTCTGATAGTACAAAGACATTCCCAATCTGGCACACATCTCAGACAGATAAACAGCATTTGTATTTGTAATATTTCCAAGTAAAATTTCTGTTCCTACAGACACTAATTCAACAATCATTTGCTCTCCTCATCTATTCCTGCATGGACAGTACCTGTCTATTTTTCCAAATATAATCAACCAGCGAAATTATCGTCAGAAGCAACGCCAGCCAGATAAAGATCTGCTCCAGGATTGTAAATGCACCTCCCAGATCAGCAATCAGTAATATAATCATGATCATTTGAGATACGGTCTTAAGCTTGCCCCAGTAATTTGCCGCAATCACTACTCCATTGTCGGCAGCAATCAGGCGGAATCCGCTGATAATAAACTCTCTGGCAATAATCACAATAACCATCCACGCCGGCAGGTCACCCAGTTCCACAAAGCAGATCAGCGCAGAAGTCACCAGCAATTTGTCGGCCAGAGGATCCATAAACTTTCCAAAGTTTGTCACCAGGTTATCACGTCTGGCCAGATAGCCATCCAACATATCGGTGAGGCTTGCCACAACAAACAAAATCAATGCAATCCATTTGTTGCCGGCTCCCCCCAAGTCTGTCAGCATAAACAGTACAAAAAAAGGAACCATGATTACACGCAGCAGCGTTAATTTATTCGGTGTATTCATCTGTCAATTCTCCTATCAAATCGTATTCCAGTGCACCAGTCACTGTCACCCTGGCAAAATCTCCGGACATCAAAAGCTCTCCGGTATTGACGAAAATGTATCCGTCCACATTTGGTGCATCGGCGTAGGTTCTTCCCACATAGGCATTTTCATCGGCAACCTTGCCTTCAATCATCACCAGAAGCTCTCTTCCTATCTTCTCGTTTCCTTTGTCAAGAGAAATCTCCTGCTGAAGCTCCATCAGTTCTGCCTGTCGTTCTTCCTTTACTTCTTCCGGAATCTGCTCTTTCATCTCTGCCGCAGGAGTATCTTCCTCCGGAGAATAAGTAAATACGCCGAGACGGTCAAATTCCATCTCGTCCACAAATTCCATCAGTTCCTCGTGATCCTCCTCAGTCTCTCCAGGAAAGCCTGTAATCAGAGTGGTACGCAGCGTAATGTCCGGAATCTCTCTTCGCAGAGTATTTACAATCTCTGTAAGCTGAGCCTTTGTGGTTCTGCGTCCCATACGCTTTAAGATCCGGTCACTGGCATGCTGAATGGGAAGATCCAGATAATTGCAGATCTTAGACTGCTTCTTCATGGTGGCAATCAGCTCCGGATAAATCTCCTCCGGATAACAGTAAAGTACGCGAATCCAATGGATTCCCCGGATTTCACACAATTTGTCCAACAAAAGATGCAAGGACCTGGCGCCATAGAGATCTGTACCGTATATGGTGGTCTCCTGGGCAACCAAAATCAACTCCTTCACTCCCTGAGAAGCCAGATTTTCTGCCTGGGCAAGCAAACGTTCCATGGGAACGCTTCTGTAATTACCCCGCAGCTTGGGAATGATACAGTAGGTACAATGCTTATCACAGCCCTCTGCAATCTTTAAATAAGCAAAATGGCCGCCTGTAGTCAATATTCTGTTTTCTTTCACAAGGGGAAGATAATCAATGTCCTTATATTTCTCCACCGACACTCCTCCCAGCGCCACGTCAAGGGCCTGCACAATCTCATCAAAGGCAGTGGTTCCCAACACCACATCCACTTCTGGTATTTCCTGGCGAATCTCATTCTGATAACGCTGTGCCATACAGCCAGTCACCAGAAGAACTTTACAGGAACCGATCCTTCGATACTCTGCCATCTCCAAAATAGTCTGGATACTCTCTTCCTTCGCATCATGAATGAAGCAGCAGGTATTGATAACAATAATATCTGCTGCTGCCTCTTCATCAGTAATGCTGTATCCATGGGCAGCCAGCATCCCCAGCATTTCCTCTGAGTCTACCAAATTTTTGTCACAGCCCAATGAAATAAACAATACTTTCATTTATTCTTCTTCCTGTTCTTCCGGTAAAATCTTAACCTTTCCTTTGTAAAGCTCTTCAACTGCAATAGATAAAGGCTTTTTGCCTCTTCCATCTACCAACGGCTTGTCTCCGCCGATAATCTGTCTTGCCCTCTTGCTGGTTGCCAGCACGATGGAATATCTGCTGCTTACCACCGGGGGAGCCTCGTCCACCTCAGTGTCCTGATTGATTACCTGCATTAATTCTGAATAAGATGGATGTATCATAAATAATCTCCTTTCATAAAATACTGTATTCTCATATTTTGCGTGTCCCGTATAATTATTACAAAAGCAAATGCTTTCTAAACCAAATTAAGACTTCATAAATACTTTCAGCTCCTGCTGAATCTGATTCAGAAACTGCTGATTTCTTCCTGGTCTGTAGTGTTCACTCTGGATAATGCTATGTACAGTGTCCACACATTCCTCCAGATCATCATTGATCACCAGATAGTCATAAGAGTTCATACCCTCAGCCTCCTCATTGGCTCTGCGAAGACGGGACTTAATCACCTCTGGTGGCTCTGTGCCTCTTCCCTCGAGACGGTTTCTCAACTCCTCAGCACTGGGAGGTGTAACGAACAAAAGCACCGTATCCGGGAATTTGCGTTTTACCTTATGAGCTCCCTGAATCTCAATCTCCAAAATCACATCCTTGCCGGCCTCAAGCTGCTCTTCCACATAGGCTTTCGGTGTTCCATAATAATGATCCACGTATCTGGCATATTCCACCAGTTCATCATGATCAATCATTTTCTCAAATTCTTCCTGGGTCTGGAAAAAATATTCCCGTCCATGTGCTTCCCCTTCTCTTGGTGCACGAGTGGTGGCAGACACGGACAATGCATAATTGTCATATTTCTCCATAAGGCGCTTCATTAAAGTACCCTTGCCGGCTCCGGAAAATCCGGAAACCACTACTAAAATCCCTTTATTCATGTTCTTCTCCCTTATCTTCAAGTGTTAAATGCACGGAAAATCGCTTAGTGATAGTCTCAGGCTGCAGGGCAGATATGACAATCTGCTCTGTCTCCATAATGATCACCGCCTTTGTCTTACGTCCCTGGGTAGCATCAATCAAAGTGCCTGCCGACTTGGCGCCCTGCACCATGCGTTTGATAGGAGCCGCATCGGGACTGACCACAGCCACAACCTTATCACTGTTCACCATATTTCCAAAACCTATGTTAATTAATCTGGACATGAACACTGACCTTTCTGATTATTCGATATTTTGAATCTGCTCGCGAATTTTCTCAATCTCCGTCTTCAAATCGATGGCAATATTAGATGTCTCCAGGTCATTGGCCTTTGACAAAATCGTATTGGCCTCCCGGTTCATCTCCTGAGCAATAAAATCCAGCTTCCTCCCGATTCCGGTGCCTGTCTCCAGCACATTTTTCATGCTCTGGATATGGCTGTGAAGCCGAACCGTCTCTTCGTCTGTGCACATCTTATCAGCAAACAGCACCACTTCAGCGGCAATCCTGCTCTCTTCAATCTGATTGTCATCCAGAAGCTCATGCATCTTCTGCTCCAGACGCTCACGGTACGCTGCCAGAATCTGCGGGCCTCTCTCTTCCACCTGATCTACCATCTTGTCCATAGCATCCAGCTTCTCACAGAGATTCACCTTTAAATTCACACCTTCCAAACTGCGGCTCTGCACAAACTGCTCCGCCGCCTCAGTCAGTACCTGCTCCAATCCGCTCCAAAGATCCTTTTCATCCACGGGCTGTTCTTCCATAGTCAGCACTTCCGGATATCGGGAAAGGGAAGAGACCTTGATATCGTTATCCAACTGAAAATCCTCAGCCATAACCTTCAGATATCTCAAATACTCACCTGCCAGCTCTCTGTTGTATTTCAAGCTGACTTTGCTCTCTGTGTAATCCTCATAGGTAATAAATACATCCACTTTTCCGCGCTGAATGTATTTCTTTAACAAATTACGGATGGCAGCCTCAAAAAAGCTGAATTTCTTCGGCATCTTCACATTCATATCCAGATATCTGTGATTTACCGATTTCAGCTCCACCGTAATCTTTTTCTCACTATCCATTACTTCGGCGCGTCCGAAGCCAGTCATACTTTTAATCATTATCTTATCTTTCTTATTGCCTCTATTTATGCTAGAACGTGTTTGAAAATTCATTCCCGCAATCAGCTTCCCTGCGTTGTGGGATACATCTTGCAAAGAGCAATTTTCAAACACACTCAAATGTGCCGACTTCCTGACAACTATTGCCAAGTAATCAGCTCACCAGAATGCATATAGATTCATTATAGTTCATTCCCATATTCTAGTCAATTTCTTTTTGAGTCAAAATCAACGCATAGGCTTACTCTGTTACTGTAATTCCTGGATACCTGTGATATCCGGCTCAATAGTAAGGGAATAATTGGTGTGATAAATTACAAATCCAGGTTTTCCTCCAGGTGTCTTTTTCACATGCTTCTTCTGAATATAATCAATCTCCACCTTGGGGGCAGTCCTTCCGCTGGAATAGTAAGCTGCCAATCGTCCTGCCTCCTCAAAAGTACGGTCGGGAAGCTCCTCGTTGTTGGATTTCACAATCACATGAGAACCGGGCATCTTTTTGGCGTGAAACCACCAGTCGTTGCCTGTAGCCACCTTAAAGGTCAGCTCCTCATTCTGGAAATTATTTTTTCCCACATACATATGGTATCCGTCTGAGGAAATATAATGGAACGGCTTTGATTTCGCCTGGGGGCCCCGCTTTTTGCCGTTGTATTTCCGCTTAATATAGCCATACTCCATCAGCTCCTCCTTAATCTGGGACAGATCTGACTCACTCAGTGCAATATCCAAAGCGGTACCTATAGATTCCAGGTGATCAATGTCGTTTTTCGTCTCCTCCAGCTGGATCGACAGAGCTTCCTGAGTTCGTTTCAATTTGTTATATTTATCAAAATATTTTTGAGAGTTCTCCGCAGGAGTCATGGTAGGGTCCAAAGGTATGGTAACCTCCTCATTGGTATAATAATTCAATGCCATGAAGGATTTACAGCCAGGTTCCAGCCCATAGCCATAAGTATTGATCAATTCTCCATAGACTTTAAACCTGTCCTTTTTCTCCGTATCCTTCATCTGCTTTTGCTGAATGATGAATTTCTTGCGGTTACGCTCCAGTGCCGTCTGCACAACATGACGCAGATCTGCAGACTTCTGTCGGATTCTGGTAATGATGTTCTTAGTTGCATAATACTGTTCCAACACCTGGGAAATGGTTTCATACTGCTGCATTGTATGTCCAGTGTTATATTGCTGCAAAATTACCGGGGCAAACTCCACTGGTTCCTCCTCCCGATAAATGATATTAGGGGTAAAAAGCCCATCCTTCACATCTTCCATCAACCGTAAAAATGTATGACAAAGATGAAGCTTCTCCACTTCATTCAGCGAATCTACAGGCATACTGCCATCTAAGGAAGCACGATAACACACCTCTTGGGCGATTACAGGGCTGATTCCCGTCAAAGAAGTATAAATTGCTTTGGCAATGGGAAGGGGCCTGGTGCAGACCTTCTCCATAAAAAGTGCTTCCGATATGGAGAGGGGATCTGCCTTATCCTGAGTCTCCGGAATAAAGTAATCCCGACCGGGAAGCACCTCACGGACGGAACTGACATTGGCAGATACATGCTTAATACTGTCCAGAATCATCCCTTCACTGTCACAGAAAATAATATTGCTGTGTTTTCCCATCATCTCCACAGCCAGACGCTTTCTGCACAAATCTCCCATCTCGTTTAGGTGCTCAAAGTCCATATAGATTACGCGTTCCAGTCCCGGCTGGCTGATTCCCAGAATCCTTGCACTTCCGATGTGCTTACGAAGCAACATGCAGAAATTGGGCGCCGTCATGGGACTTGGCTTATTTTTTTCCGTAAAATAAATCAAAGGCAGAGAGGCACTGGCAGAAATCAAAAGCCTTCGCTGACCGCTTTTTCCCCGCACAGTCAGCATCAGCTCATCAGTCTCCGGCTGGGCAATCTTATTTACCCTGCCTCCAGCCAATTCATCGTTTAATTCTTTCACCATGTTTGCAATGGTAATACCATCTAATGCCATATTAATCTCCTTAATGAGTTCAACTATTGCTGTAAGCTTTGCACTATCATAACAGCAATTGGAAAAAAATGCAATGATGCAACAAAGCTCATGGAAAACTTCTTTCAATTTTTCCTCATATTTTGTGCAAAATATGTTATACTGCTATTACCTTTATGCGGACAAATGTTTGTGCAGTGTAAAGGTATGACACAATCACAGGAGACTACCATGTATTTTTCAATGAGCCAACGTATATTCCGGCGAATCAAGCTTGCTCTTCTTGCCCTGTTTGTGGTCCTGTTTCTTGGTACAGGTTATATTTATTATGAATTTACTTACCGAGGGGAGATAGAACCGAAGACAAAAGCCTTCGTCACCAGCACAGATCCTCTGTGGAGTATGGAGGAATTCCGCAAAGGCTTCAAGCAGTACAAACAACTGTATCAGGCTTCTATGGTTGCCCCTAAAGGAGAAAAGGACAACGGCACCTATGTGATTCCAGGCCTGCATTCCACAAAAACGCTTGCCGGCAACAACGCCCACAGGGCATCCATCTGTACCAGCATGACTCCCCAGGGAATCGCCGTATCCCATCAATACATTTTTGTCAGCTCCTACTGCCACACCAAAACCCACAATTCTGTCATCTATGTCATCGACAAAAAAAGCCACAAATTCGTGAAAGAGCTGGTACTGCCGGGAAAGCCCCATGTGGGAAGTCTGGCTTACGATGAGGAATTTGATAACCTGTGGGTATGCGGAAGCGGTAAGGGACTAGCCCAGGCCAACGCCATTTCTCTAAGCACCATTGAATCCTACTCTCTGGAAGCCGGATATGTGCCGATTTCCTATAAATTTCAAAATAACGTGCTGGAGATCAAAAGAAGCTCTTTCATGACTTATATGGATCATCACATCTACATCGGCTTTTTTCATACCACGCAAAACGGTGTGCTGAAGAAATATCACGTGGAAAGCAACGGAAATCTCTACCGTTCCATGTTTGAGCTAAACGGCATGAATATGGAGTCTGGTCTTGCCATCTCCTCGGCAGTGATTCCCAAACAGACACAGGGCATGGCATTTTACTACGATAAATTGTTCCTCTCCCAGTCTTTGGGAATTTTACCTTCCAGACTGGTATTGTTTGACGATGCTAAACCAAACAAGACGTATCAGAATGAGGCTGCCATGCTTTCTGTAAAGCTTCCCAGTATGCTGGAACAGGTCTACATTTACAATGATGAGCTATATATGATTTTCGAGTCGGCCGCCTTCGCTTATCGAGACCTTCCCACCTTCTCGGTAGACCGAATCATCAAAGTAGATGTGAGTGAATTAAAGCGTCTGATCAATGAAGATCTGCAGGAACAGCGAGCCCTGCAAAAGCAGGAATTAAAGACCATGAAAGAAAAACGGAAGACAGAACGCTGGAGACAATTATCTGATCTTCCCTGGATTTCTCATCGGATTCAGCTCTATACTCCTCAGCTTCTTCCCAAAAAACAGGGATTTTTTTCCCGCTATTTACAGAAGAAAACTCCAAAAAGCAGCCGAATTCCCACGCCAACAGAAACGCCAGCCAAAAAACCGGTTGAGAATCCTGTGGCAAACCCGATAGAAACTCCCACGGAAATTCCCATAGAACCTCCTACAGAAAATACATCCCCGGAAGAATCGCTGTAAGCGAAACTTCCGGGGATTGTATTACACAGAATTTCTATTATTCTCCCATCACAATCTTCTCAGGCGTAATAGGCAATTCATGAAAACGCTTGCCTGTTGCATTATAAATTGCATGCGCGATGGCAGGAGAAGAGGTGTTAATTACAATTTCCCCAATGGACTTGGCTCCAAAAGGTCCCTGCGGCTCATAGCTGCTCTCAAATTCCACCCGGATCTTTCCAATATCCTGTCTGGAAGGAATCTTATACTGCATGAAAGAATTGTTCAGCATCTGCCCCTTCCCGTTGAACTGAATGTTCTCATAAAGCGCCATTCCAATTCCCTGGACAATGCCTCCCTCGGCCTGAACTCTGGCCAGATTGGGGTTGATAGGTGTTCCGCAGTCCACCACACCCACAAAATCCAGTACTTCTACACTTCCTGTCTCGGTGTCCACTTCCACCTCAGCCATTCCTACCATAAAAGGCGGCGGTGAAACAGGAGATGAATTGGTAGCGGTCACTTCCAGCGCAATATTGTTATTACACATACATTCATTTCCAATTTCTTTCAAAGTCAGCCCCGGATGCTCTCTGGAATATTGGTCAATTTTCTCCTTCAGCTCACGGCAGGCTTTTACCACTGCCCTTCCCGTAAGGTATGTGGTGGAAGATGCATAGGAGCCGGAATCATAAGGAGAAATGTCCGTATCCACACCGTGAACCGCAATCTCTTCCACCGGACATCTCAATTCTTCTGCTGCCATCTGTGCCAGAATCGTATCACATCCGGTACCCATATCACTGGCACCGATGGAAAGTGAATAAAATCCATTGTCATTGAGCTTAATGGTTGCGCTTGCCACATCCACATTGGATATACTGGAGCCCTGCATTGCCATGGCAACACCTACAGCCCGGACTTTACCGTTTCCCATATCCCGGGCAGGATATTTTGCATCCCAGTCCATCATTTCCCTGGCCTTTGCCATACAGCGGTCCAGTGCACAGCTTCCACAGATTTCTCCGTAATAAGCCGGCATCACCTGGCCTTCCTGAACCATATTTATTTCTCTGAGGCGCACCGGATCCATGTTCATTTTCACTGCCAGTTCATTGACTGCAGATTCCACTGCAAAGATTCCCTGTGTAGCCCCGTATCCCCGGTATGCTCCGGCTCCCATAGTATTGGTATACACAGCTTCATAAGTAAAACGATAGGCCCTGGCCTTACCATAAAGTGGTATGGATTTGCACGAAGTCAATGTAATGGTAGTGGGCGCATGTTCCCCATAGGCACCTGCATTGGACAGGGTATACATATCAATGGCCTGAATAATTCCATTCTTGTCCGCTCCCACCCGGACAGTCACTTCCATCTCATGACGGGGAGAAGAACAAATTTGAGACTCATATCTGGTATAGATCATCTTTGCAGGCTTTCCTGTTTTTAAGGTGACAATGGCTGGAAACACTTCCGTAACCACAGACTGCTTGGCGCCAAAACCGCCTCCGATTCGAGGTTTGCAGACACGAATCCGGGATTTTGGAATATCCAGTGCCGTGGAGAGGATTCTTCTTACATGAAAGGGAATCTGGGTGGAAGAAGTCACTTTCAAACGTCCGTAAGCATCCATCTCCGTGTAGGTGCGGAAAGTCTCCATCATGGCCTGCTGACAGGCTTTCGTATGATAAGTCCCCTCCACCACATACTCACATTCTGCCATAACTGCATCCAAATCTCCGCTTCCCTCTGTACCCTGACAGCAAAGATTTCTCTTATTGTCGGCACCTACATCACACAGTGCCACCCAGTCTTCCTCCGGGTGAACCAAAATGGGATTATCCTTCGACTTATGAAAATCCAGAACCGGCTCCAGCACTTCATAGGTTACTTTGATTTTCTTTAATGCCTTGTCCACTGCCTTTTCATTTTTGCCTGCCACAATGGCAACTGCATCTCCCACAAACCGAAGACGGCGGTCCAGAATATATCGGTCATAGGGACTTGGCTCCGGATAAGTCTGTCCCGCCATAGTAAATCTCTTATGGGGCACATCCTCATAGGTCAAAATACAGGCAATTCCAGGCACCTTCTTCGCCGCCTCGGTGGAAATTGTATGAATCAACGCATGAGCATGAGGGCTGCGAAGCACTTTTACAATCAGGCATTCTGACGGAGCAATGTCATCGGTATATACCGGCTGTCCGGTGACAAGAGCCATAGCATCTTTTTTGTAAATCGGCTGATTTACCGTATTCAAATTCTCATTTACCCGATCCATCCTGCTCTCCCTTCTTATATTTCAAATATTCCATAATGCTGCGCAGCTGACTGACGAAGCCTGAACATCTGCACAGATTTCCTTCCAGATATTCTTTGATTTCCTCCTCTGTGGGATCTGTAAGCTCCCTGATCATGGCCAGCACGTTCATAATAAATCCAGGGTTACAAAAACCGCACTGATCGGCTCCCTGCCCTGCCATAAAGGATCCAAATTCTCTGGCCTCCTCCTGAATGCCCTCCAGAGTCATCACATGCATCCCCTCTGCCCTGGCAGCCAGCATAGAGCAAGATAAGATGGGCTTACCTTCCAGCATTACAGTACACAAACCGCAGTTCGATGTCTCACAGCCTCGTTTCACACTGGCACAGCCATGTCTTCTGACGAAGTCCAAAAGCAGCATATCCGGATCAATATGATCCCGGATAGCTTCTCCGTTAATCCACATTTTCACTAACATGACTTCTCAGCCCCTCCCTCTAAAATCTGCAGACAGGCGCGCCTGGTCAGTACCCGTGCCAGATGGCGCCGATACTCAGCAGAGGCACGCATGTTACTTCCTGTGATTACCTGTGCCTCCACCTGACCGGATAGTACATCGGCAAGCTTGTCCTTCTGACTCTCCGGAATTTCCAGCGCTGACTCCTCTGCCTCTATAATCATAGCCTTCTGAGGTCTTGCTCCAATCACCACTCTCTTACCTTTTTTTCCAAAGGAAACGGCGCAGGCAAGAGTTGGAAAATCCGTCTGAGTATTTCTCTGACTCAAATAAGCCATCCGTAAATCCTCTTTCTTTACGATAATATTTATGATAATATCTTTACTTCTCTTTCTGTTAGCATACTCTTCCAGAGGAATAATACCTTCCTTGTAAAGCTCCACATAAGAATCCATGGCCAAAAACATGGTTAACACATCGGAAAAACCATATCTTCCGTGGATGCTTCCCCCCACAGTGGCCATATTCCGAAACTGCACCCCTACGATATGACGCAAACTCTCCTTCATGGCCCCTTGAGTATATTCATGCAACCCCTTATGGGTCTCCAATGTTCGCAGGCTGGTCATGGCACCGATGATAAATGCATCCGGATGCTCCGATACCGAAGCTGAGACCACATCCGACAAGTCAATGGCTGTCTGAATGGTATTGCTTCCCATCTTAACCCAAAGCATACCTGCGATAATACGATTGTTTTTCTTCTGATTCAGCTCATAAGCCTGCTCCAGACTTTCGGCCTTTAAGTACTTTTTAATCGTAATCACGCTTCTCTTCCTTTCACTTAATCGACAAATTATCTTATAAGACTGCCTATCAAGTTTACAAAATTTTTTAGCAAAATGCAATATTTTTTCATCAAAAAACACCGGATAAAAGCTGTGGGGTTGTTGCTCACTTCGGGAACAATCACCTCTGTGCTTGTGCTCTTCCATCATTCGGTGTAATACACAATAATATGAACTATGAACGATAATTTATAATTCTGTTGTTTTACAAATTGGCTTTCAGGCATTGTACCACATCTTTGCCTGTCACAGCTTCCGGAAAATAATGGCGCGTCATCCGATTGGCAGCTGTAGTGTAAAAATTGTTGCCCGCAAAGAAATCCCTGGCATTTTTACTGGTCACCACATTTCCCTCGGTAAACAAGCCTACCCGGTCGGCAGTACCTGTTAAATCAGCGTTTTCTCCTGATACCGGAACCACGTACATGCTCTTTTCCAATCTGCAAAAATCCTATGTTGATGAAAATATACAAGGCTTCCAATAATTTTACCAAGCTACATATTAAATTATCCCAAAATCATTTCTATCT
>CAMQZX010000036.1 GCA_947039785.1 uncultured Lachnospiraceae bacterium
ACACTTCTAGCTTCGTCGGCAGCGTCAGATGTGTATAAGAGACAGGAGATATACAATGTTGTCTTAAAGGGTGCATATGACAGCATTAAATTATTGAATGATTTAACTAAGGAAGAGGAATTAGACCTTTCTAAGAGATTTGCAAGTGGAGATAGCAGTATATTTACACAATATAAGTATATGTAAAGTGATTGGATAGTGTAATTTGTGATTCCGTGGCAGCAAACCTGATTTGAGTATTGTCGATTAGCGGGTGGATGAAGTTTTACATATAAGATGAAGGTGATGTGTTGGATAGGACTGGGATAAAATGGTCAAAAGAAGAGACGATACTTGCGTTTGATTTGTATTGCAGGACTTCGTTCGGTAAAATCAATTCGTCCAATAAGGACATAATGGAATTGGCTGGTTTAATGGGAAGGACTCCGGGAGCGGTGGCTTTAAAAATGCATAATCTGGCTCATTATGACCCGGAACTTAGAAAAAGAAATGTTACTGCAATGGCTCATGGCAGTAAGCTGGATGCTTCGGTATGGGAAGAGTTCAGCAGTAACTGGGAAGAATTATCTTATCAGGCAAGATGCATATTAGCAAATTTAAAGAGTGAGAGTATAGATAAAGTTGTGGATGAGCCGGAGATAATTATGCTTCCAGAGGGCGGAGTTCGGGAACAGTTGGTCAAAAATCGAATTGGCCAGGACTTCTTTAGAATGGCGGTATTAAATTCATATGAGAATAAATGCTGCATTACAGGATTGTCAATTCCTGAACTGCTTGTTGCAAGTCATATTAAGCCATGGAAAGATGCAGACAGTAGGACAGAGCGGACAAATCCAATGAATGGGCTTACGCTGAATGCGCTCCATGATAAAGCATTTGACAGGGGGCTGATAACGGTTACTCCTGATTATATTATTAAGGTTTCATCGGAAATAAGGCCGTCTATGGAGGGAGATACAGTAGAGGATTGGCTGTTGAGTTTTGCCAATCAGAAAATCAGGATGCCAAATAAATTTTTCCCCAGAAAAGAATTTCTGGAATTTCATAATGATGTGGTCTTTAAAACATGATTTGAGGCTGATGGTACTCATAGAGAGAAAACGGCCTGTTGAAAAAAAATAGACTTTGAAAGTACAAAGGGAGGAATTTTTATGCCAAAAGCAGGGGACACATTTACGGTAACTTTGAAACCGTCCCATTTAGGATGGGGTACATACCGCTATACTGATACACGCGATCCGATTTATGGGGAAGGTTATATTAAAATACCGCGGCAGTATGCAGAGAGGTTCGGTATATTTAATGACAATCATCGCAGTGAAAATCCCAGATATCGCTGTGTTGCTGTAAATGGACATTATTCTGGCATACTGCTTGCCCAGGGATGCAGCAGTGCTGGGGATGTTTATGCAAAGCAGTTTGCGGAAGAAGGAAATTTAAAGGGTATAGGTAATTGGTACAGAAGCGTTGGTGCAGAAGTAGGTGGAGAAGTTAGGGTGACTTTTACTTCTTCTAACAGTCTTGAAATTGAGTATCTTGGATAGGTGATGGAAATAATCGAAGATTGCTTATATTGTGTTTGGAGCTGATGGAGTGGATAATCTTACGAAGGAACAGCGGCAGAAAAATATGCGGAATATCAGGTCCAGAGATACCAGTATTGAATTGATGCTGAGAAAAGAACTGTGGGCAAGAGGATACCGGTATAGAAAAAATTATGCTGCACTGCCAGGAAAACCAGATATTGCGCTGACAAAATATAAGATAGCGGTTTTTTGTGATAGTGAGTTTTTCCATGGGAAGGACTGGGAGGTTTTGAAACCGCGCCTGGAGGCAGGCAGCAATCCAGAGTATTGGAAGAAAAAAATTCTGAGGAACATGGAGCGGGATGACGAAGTGAATAAAGCGCTTATGTTTATGGGGTGGACAGTGATCCGATTCTGGGGAAAGGATATTTTGAAGAATTGCGGAGAATGCATCCAGGTGATCGAAGAATGTATTTTTGAACTGAATATGCAGAGTGACAGGATGTTTCTTGGAGCTGATGATGAGTGATAGTAACAAGTTTTAGGTTCATCTGCTATAATTGCAGTAATTACGGAGGATGGAGAAAAGAAGATGCGTTTATTATATTCTAATATGCTTCCTTTGAAGCTGGGAGACGGGCAGACGGCATTTATAGACTATTTTATGGATGCAGTGCGTAAGGCGGATGAAATTGATATTGCGGTTGGGTATGTATCAAAGGCCGCATTAAAACAGTTGCAGAGTCTGGTTGATGAGGCTGGGATAAAGAGAATCTGTCTGACTATCGGCATGTATTATCATGAGGGAATGCCGGAGGGTACATATAATGTGGCAATGGCATTGAATGAGGATTGGACAAGCCGTGGAATTGGTGAAGTACGTTTAGTGCGGACGTTTAAATACCATGGAAAAGTATATGTCTTTTACGAGGATGGAAAACCGTTTTCCGCTGTTATCGGTTCGCACAATTTAGGGGCAATCAAGCTGGAAGCATCTAATCTGCGCCAGTATGAATTGTCAGCGGTGACGGAGAACCTGGAAGAACTGCAGGAGGTTTCCGCCCATGTCAGTGATATTATGCTTCCGAAGTGTTCGGCTAATATAGCTGATTTGAGCGATGTGCCGCTAATCCGGGAAGTGAACAGGGCTCTGGTGGATCAGGAGTTTGTGGATAAGGTTACGCCAGAGGAAGTGGATGCTTATAAGAAAAGAATGACAGAGGTTTCTTTTGAACTTCCACTGAAAGTGCCAGAGGATGAGAATGATCAGTCTATGCGGGGGTCTAACATAAATGTATGCTATGCAAGCGGAAGAAAGCGTGTATGGTGGGAAATTGAAATGGTAGTCAGTAAGACTATCAGGGATATGCCGGGATATCCGCTCCATCAGAAACCATTTATGGCGATTACGGATGATGGCTGGAAGTTTCAAGCCTGGACCTGCGGACAGAACAATAAAAATCTGTATTCAAAAGATGATTTGAAGATTATGGGACGCTGGATTAAAGGACGCCTTGTGGCAGCTGGTCTTGTGGAGCCGGTGAACAGGGTAGAGGGCGATTTGGAAGGAAAAGGTGTTATTACGCATAAGATGCTGAATAAGTATGGACGTGATACCATTACGTTGACTAAAACAGATATCGTGACAAAAGCAGAAGATGGTACGGAGCTGGAAGTGTGGATGTTGTCATTCCTTCCGGAAAGCAGACGCCAGCAGGAGGATACGGATGAAATATCTTGAAACATACTTGAAAACGATAGAAGAACGTGGGAACAGGCAGTTAGCTGATTCCATTAGAAAAACAGTGGATAATATTGCTCCTAAATATCTTGAAGGCTTTTCGTTTTGTGACCATGAAGTGGGGCTTCTCTTTGGCAATGTGCAGTCTGGAAAAACAGGGCAGATGTTTGGGGTGATTTCTGCGGCGGCAGATTTAGGATTTCCGGTATTTTTGATTCTGACAACAGATAATGTCATACTGCAGCAGCAGACCATTGAGAGAGTGAGGGAAGATTTACAAGGATTCTGCATATGTGATGAATATGATTCAGAGATTTTCGCTGAAAATTGTCTGGTGCAGCCTGCTATCATTGTTTTGAAGAAAAATGTAAGGACTTTGAAGCAGTGGTCTAATATCTTAGGTTCTACAGGCTTTATGAGGGGGAATCCTCTATTTATCATTGATGATGAGGCGGATGCGGCTTCTTTAAATACAATGATCAACAGAAACAGCAAATCTTCCATTAACAGATATCTGGATGACATTAAGGCGAGATCAGCGTGCAGTATTTATCTGCAGGTTACGGGAACCCCGCAGGCTCTGTTGCTACAGACAATGTCGTCAGGATGGCATCCTTATTTTGCATATTATTTTCAGCCGGGAAATGGGTATCTGGGGGGAGATTTTTTCTTTCCGACAGAAGGAGCTGGGGATTGTATTTCCTATATAGATACGCTGGACAATCCATTGGAAGAGGCGTTGATGCATCATCTGGCAGTATCGGGGATCATGTTGACGGCGGGAAAGAAGGTATCTAATTTTTTAATCCATCCCAGTGTAAGAAAAGCAGTGCATGGAAGATATCAGCAGGAAGTATCTAAGGCTTTGGCAGATTTAAAAGGTAAATGCAGGGATGCAGGATTTGCTGTAGAATTGAAACAGCGGTATGACCGGATGAATCCGGATAAGTTCCGGAAGAAAGATTTTAATGAGGTTTTAGGTTTCACACAGGAGCTGTTGGAGAATGATAAGGTAAAAGTTCTTGTAATGAATGGAAGTTCTGATGTGAGCAGTGGGGATTATGCCTCTGGTTCCAATGTGATTATTGGTGGAAATACGCTTGGACGGGGAGTTACTTTTGCAGGGCTACAGACGATTTATTATACAAGGACGGCGAAAAAGCCGCAGGCAGATACAATGTGGCAGCACAGCCGCATGTTTGGCTATGACAGGGATGCCGGGCTTATGAAGGTGTTTATAGACGAACATTTGTATAAGCTGTTTGGGGATATTAATGCAACTAACAATTCTATTATTTCCCAAGTGGAGAGAGGTACGGCTGATGTAAAGATTTATTATCCGGAGGGACTGAATCCGACAAGGAAGAATGTTCTGGATAATAAGAAGCTGTCTGTGATTTCGGGTGGGACAAATTATTATCCGTATTCACCGGAAAATGATACGATTGCCGACATTGACAGGCTTCTTGAAGCATTTGATGAGTCACAGCCTTGTTATCAGGTGAGCCTGAGATTGATGCAGGAGGTTTTTTCCCATATAAAATCAGAGGACGATTTTAAAGTCAGCGTGTTTAGTTCCATTATAGAAATGGTTCTTGCTGACAGACCTGCGGGGCAGGGGGTTCTGATTGTGAGAAGGAACAGGAATGTGGCAAAAGGCACGGGCGCACTGCTGTCTCCGAATGACTGGCAGCTGGGAGCGTCTGTTACGGATAAAATTGTTCTTACGATGTATCAGATGACCGGAGAAAAAGGCTGGGGCGGAGAGAAGATATGGGTTCCGAATATTAAGCTGCCGGATAAGATGGTATATTATGATATAACGGAAGACAGTGAATGAGGGAGATGCTGTCTTTGAAAGGAAGGTGTTATGAAATATTCAGATCTTGCGAGGACGGTATTGTTTGAACCGTTGCAGACGGGGGCAGACAGACTGTGTATTTTGTCGGGTTATGCAACGCCGAATATGGCTTCGTGGCTGATAAAGAATCTGAAGGAGTTTAAATCCAGCCCCATTGATTTGTCCCTTATTGTGGGGATGGTTCCTTTCGACGGGCTTAGTATTTCTGTGCATGAAGGATTCAAAGAACTGCAGAAAGAGACAATGCCTCATGAAGTGGCACATTATCAATGCAGTTATGTCTGCGATTCAACACCCGTACATGCGAAAGTGTATATCTGGCTTAAAGGTAATGAGCCGGTTATGGCATTTACGGGTTCCGCTAATTTTACGCAGAGTGCATTTGGAGAAAAGCGCAGGGAATATATGGTAGAGTGTGATGCGTCAGAGGCATACAGGTATTACTGTGGTGTAGAGAATGATACGATATTCTGTAATCATGCCGAAATTGAGGAATATATTATGCTTTATCCCACGCACAGCATTTTGGATATGGAAAATAAGCCGGTCGGTAGTTTGTCAGGAGAGAATATAGAAAAGATTACTCTTTCCCTGCTTTCAGAAAATGGGGAAGTCGGGACGAAATCGGGGCTTAACTGGGGGCAGAGAAACAGGCGGAATAAGAATGAGGCATACATACCGCTTCCTGCGCCTATGGTCCGGACAGGCTTTTTTCCTTTGAACAAACAGCACTTTACGGTTGTTACAGATGACGGCCATCAGCTTATATTGAGGGTGGAACAGCAGGGGAATAAGGCAATTACAACGCCGCTTAGCAATGCACAGCTTGGGGAATATTTCAGGAATCGTCTGGGGCTGGCGAATGGGGCTTATATCTGGAGAAGTGATTTAGAGGCATATGGACGTACAGATGTCACTTTTTATAAGTTGGATGATGAACAATATTATATGGACTTTTCAGTATAGTAAAACCGGGCCTTCGGCTCCGGTTTTACTATAAGGTTATTCGTTGATGTTGGGTTCAATGCTGGGATACTCAATGCCGGCAAAACTTTTTAAAATTGCCTCAAAAATTATTTTTGCTCCCCTGCATGGGACAGCCATTCCAATCTGCTTTCTGACGCTTTCTTTGCTTCCGATGAATTTATAAGTATCGGGAAAGGTCTGTAATCGGGCGCGTTCCCGGTTTGTCAAAGCCCTAGATTCTTTCCAGTGGTAAATATGCGTACCGCCGCCGCCGCTCCCGGTGACTGTGTATGCCGGTTTTTCGGGATCCAGGCGTTTGTATATCTGGCTGATTTTTGCACCGTGGACATTTAATTTCAGTTCATCGGGCAGGTCTGCAGTAAAGGCATTCTGGCCGGGGAGAATATGATCCAGTCTTTTAATGACGGTTTCAGACTGTTTTGTCAGTTCATTATTGAAGGCATCTGCTGGAATAGGCGGTTCTTCTATTGCTTTCCTGCAGGTGTTGTCAATGTCGGCATATGGTTCCGGGGAAGGAACATGATATGTAACATTAATGTCTTTTCTGATACCGACTATGATGATCCGGTGGCGGGCCTGGGGGATTCCATATTCCTCAAATTTATATAAGTGTGGAACTACAGTATATCCGCCGTAGGTTCCTGCCTTTTTTAGTTCATCTATAATCTTAGTGAAGGCTTTTCCGTCATTGGCATTTCGGAGCCCGCCGACATTCTCCGCAACAAACCATATGGGGTTATATATGTTTAAAACTTTTACTCCATAAGAATACAGGGGACCGAAGATGCCGTCCATCCCCTTCTGTTCACCGACTACACTGTAGTCATTGCATGGGAAGCCGAAAGCAAGAGCGTCTATTTCGGGAAGGTTTTCCAAATTAAACTCACGGATGTCTTTGTGGTAAACACTTTTTGGGTTATCACGGCAGATGTTGTATCTGTATGTTTCGCACGTATCTTTATCATAGTCATTTGCCCATTGATGGACAATTTTGAAATCATCGTTGCCGATATCGGCGTTAAGGGCACCCCATGCAATTCCGCCGGGACCACAGAACAATTCTCCAAGTTTATATATCATTATTGTCCTCTCTTTCTTTTTCGTGTTGAAAAATTAAATAGTCAATTTGGTTTTGAATTTGTTTTTTATCTTCCAGGTCTAGCTTTTCGATGCCCTTAAAGCAGGTTTCCGTGTAAGCATCTATGTCTTCGGGATCCAGATAACCGGCTTTTTGAAACAGGTCAATTAGTTTGATATTATAAAATAAAGCCAGTTTTTTTAAAGCGGTGGGAGATGGTTCCTGTGTAATGTTGCATTCTATACGGCTTAACTGTGAAGTTGTTATGCCAGTTTTCTTTTCCACGTCCCTTGTGCTTAGTTTATTTTGTTCCCGCACTGTCTTTAGATATTGTCCAAGCGTTTCAGCCATATCATCACCTCTAATTTGGAAGTATAACACATCTGCTGCGAAAACGCAACAAAAATATAGAAATTGCTGCGGTAAAGCAGCAAAAGATATTGAAATAAAATGCTGTTTTAGGGGAATACTTTTTATACATGGTAGATTATGGAAAGTGGGATTGCATCGTGACAGATAAGCCCAATGGCAGATTGCATTAGTACATGAGAAGTCATGAATATGTGCGGTACTGCCGGGAAGGAGAGGGACGATGCCTGACCCTGCGCTTTTATTAGGGCTGAAACGCCTGATGAGCAGAATGCCAGACACCAAGGAAGAATATCATACAGAGTTTTTAATGCTGTGTATTGGATACCGCAGTATCAGCCAAGATCATATAATGTTTCCGCCGGGGCGTTCCCCGTGCGGAAAGGCTTATTTTAGAGGCCGTGAAAAGCTGAAGGTCAGCTTTTTGCGGTCTTTTTTTGCGTTTGTGGAACGGGCTGCCGGCTTTTTCTGGCTTTACCGCAAGGTGAAGAAAGGAAAGCCGTATGTCAAAACGGAAAATCAGGATCCGGTCGGGAGAGGCGGAAGTCCGGATGGAGGTTACGGAAGAGGAATATCAGAGGTATTACCGCCCGTGGTGGCAGGAGAAAAAGCGGGAGCAGAGGAACAGGGAAGCAATGGAGGAAAACGGGTATACGGAAGAATCCTATGAGGAATGTGGCGATACCATTAAGCTGTTCTTCCCCTTAACAGAATATGCCTATGCCAGTATTTACATTTTTAGAGGAATATGATTTCTCTGGAAAAACGGTGATTCCCTTTACTACTTATGGAAACGGTGTGTGGGGGAAAAGTGTTGATTCAATCCGGGATACGTTGACGAATGCCACTATTTTAGACGGACTTGCAATTCAGGAACACAAACTACAGGATGCGTCCACGGAAGTTTCTGAATGGGTGCAAGGGCTTGGATTTATGAAGTAGGCTGATGAAATGAGAGCAAAAATTAAAATTGTAGTAGACGCGGGAATGATAATTCTGGTTCTTTTGCAAATGGCATACCACCTTATTGGCGATTCACTGCATAGATGGTTTGGAATCATGCTGTTTGTCTTAATGATCCTGCACAACATTTTGGATCGAAAATGGTATTTGGGATTATTCAAAGGGAAGTATACACCGATGCGATTTTTTCGTACAGTTATCAATATACTCTTGCTTGCTTCATTTTTATGTGTAGCTATTAGTGCTGTTTTTCTTTCATCAACATTATCGTCCCTCTTTCATTTGAAAGCGGCAATGTTAGGGCGAAGGATGCACATGGTTTTTACAACATGGAGTTTTGTGTTGATGTCGCCTCATGTAGGGCTCCATTGGAATATAACGATTGGTGCAATAAGGAAATGGACAAAAAGAACACAATACCTGTACCAGATTTCTTTATTACTTGTATCAGCTTATGGTTTATATGCGTTCATATCGCGAAATTTATTGCAGCGGATGTTTCTTCTGTCCGAGTATGCTTTTTTTGATTATGAGGAGCCTGTCATTCTCCTAGTAATTGATTATGTTACTATTCTGTGCTTATTTTCAAATCTCGCACACTGGATCGTATGGTTCGTTTCAAAACGAAGATCAATGCACGGTGATAGCAACTTATAAGAATAGTTTTTTATTTGTATCCTATCTATTCTAACGGGTCAGTCTGTCTTGTGCGGATCTGCAGTGGATTGCAATCGGGCTGCTGCTTGCGGTATTCTTTGCCAGGAGCGTGGTTAAGAAAAAGAAGAAGGAAAAACAGAGCGACGACTATGGAACAGAAGGTATGCATCTGGGCATGTGCCTTGGCACCGCACTGTTTTATTGCCGAAATTGGGGTAATCTTGTTTTGCGGCAATCAGGAGGGCTTCACAGGTAATTATATAAAAAATCCGGACTTCTACCTGCTGGACATTGGAAGGATGAATACAAAAGCGGGGAAAGTTCTTGTTCAGTTCAAAAACAGCAGCAATAAATCTCAGAAAGGTGTTACTGTTCACTCCGTTCCCAGCAACACGCTGCGCGATGCTGGGAACGGAGTGAACAGTAACAAAAGGTCCATAGGAATAGGGGAAAACATAACTATGGTTTTGACCCCAACATCGCATTATGATATTATATACATGATTCAGGTGTTTTCAACTGACTAAGGAGAATGTATATGAATTATAAGGATGAATGGCTGCGCTTTGAAGCAGGGGAGGATATTGATGAGATGGAGCACAGGAAGCTTACAGAAGAATTCCTGTTTTATCGGGCAGTTGCGAACGGAGATGTTAATGCGGTAAAAAAGAATTGTAAGCTGGGAAGATTTGTAGAAAGCGATGGTGTCGGTGTTCTGTCACGCAATCCTGTTACAAACTTAAAATATCACTTTGTGATTACAACGGCTATGATCACGCGTATATGCCGAGAGCATGGAATGGAATTGGAACAAGCATTTCGTCTCAGTGATTTTTATATCCAAAAGCTGGATGATATTCATACATTGCAGGAAGTACAAGGATTGCATGATAAAATGGTAATAGATTATGCAGAGAAAATGCGCCGATATTTGAGGAAAGATACGAATTCAAAGCACATTAGTGCATGCAAAGAATATATCTATTCGCATATAAAGGAACGTATTACGATTGAAGATCTGGCAGATGAGTATGGGGTATCTGCAAGTTACCTTTCACGTCTGTTTAAAAAGGAAACGGGGACTTCTATAAGTGGCTATATACGGGAACAAAAAATTAACGTAGCGAAGAATATGCTGCGTTTTAGTGATTATTCGATGATTGAGATTGCAAATCGGTTGTCCTTTTCCTCACAAAGCCATTTTATTCAACAGTTTCGGGAAACGGTTGGAATGACACCGAAAAAATATCGGGAAAAGTATTATATGGTTCAATGGGATATTGATGCGTCGGGTGTTTCTGAGCATACTTAAAATATAAGAAAGAGGTGGCAGCCAAAGTCGTTTCATGACTTCGGCTGCCACCTCCTTTGCCAGGAAGGTTGATTATTTACAGAATCAGTGTGATTTCGTTTTCCTCTTTTAAAAGTTCTGCAGGTACATAATTACTGCAAAGTTCTTTTCCGTTTAGCGTAAGCTTTGTGCATCCGGATTCTTTTCCATTTGGGTTTTCTACCAGAATATGTAGCTGCTTGCCGCGGAAATTCTTCTTTATTTCAAAATGCTTCCAGTCTTTTGGAACAGATGGAGCAATCTGGATTCCGTTCAGATCAGGGCGTAAACCAAGGATACCTTCCACACATCCTACCATAACTGTAGAAGCCGTTCCGGTTAGCCAATGGACATGAGAGCGGCCATAGTGTTCACTGGCTTTACCCTCTGTGAATTGCCCGTAACAATAAGGTTCGAGGCGGCGGACTTCGGCTTGATCATTCTGGGCGGCAGGTGCATTTTCTATAAAATATGTAAAGGCACGTTCCCCGTGGCCGCACAGAGCTTCTGCAAGTATCAGCCATCCCTGGGATTGAGAGAAGACACCGGAGTTTTCTTTTGTCCCCTGATTGTAAATGACGGTGAGAGCACCATCAAAAGCATGAGCATGATAAGGAGGATCCATCAGGATCGCACCGTATGCAGTATTTAAGCGTTCATATACATTGTTCAGTGCGGTATCGGCCTGTTTTTTTGTCACAAGTTTACTGATCACGGCCCAGCTTTGTGGATTCAGCCACAGATTTGCTTCTGGATCTTTGGCAGCACCGATTCGTTCACCAGTCTCTGTGTATCCACGAATAAAACGATCATTATCCCAGCACAGCTTTTGTATCAATTCACCAGTTTGCGGCAATTTCTCGTCCAGATATTTTATATAATCAGTATCCTGCTTGTGTTCGGCAAATTTTCTTAAAATAATCATTGCATAATAGAACTGCATTGCTACAAAAGTTGATTCACCATTAGCGCCGAGACGCAGACAGTCATTCCAGTCTGCATATAAACCTGCAGGCATGCCATGAGGTCCAAGATGGTCGAGTGAGAAACAAATCGCACGTTTTAAGTGCTCATATACACTGGCTTCTTCTTTGTTGGCGAAAGGGATAATCTCGTCAAGAAACGCAGTGTTTCCAGTTTCTGCTATATATTTATAGACAGTTGGGAAAAGCCATAACGCATCGTCTGCACGGTAAGCTGGATGACCGGTTTCCTGGGCATAGGAAGCATCATCCGGTGTATTTTCATGTCCCGGGTTATGAGTGAATTTTACAAGTGGAAGGCCACCGCCGTTATTGACCTGGGCAGACAACATAAAGCGGATTTTTTCAGCTGCCATTTCCGGTGCCAGATGAATGATCCCCTGAATATCCTGTACAGTATCACGATAACCGTAACCATTGCGAAGTCCGCAATAGATAAAAGAGGCTGCACGTGACCAGATAAAGGTTATGAAGCAATTGTATGCATTCCAGATATTGAGCATGGTATCAAATTCCGGACTCGGTGTTTTTACCTGCAGGTTTTCCAGTTTTTTGTTCCAGTCTTCTTTCAGGATTGTCATTTCCTGCTCGATCGTCTGCTGCGGATCAGAATAAGAGTGAATTAGCTCTTCTGCCTCTTTTGAGGAAGCTGGTCCTAAAAGAAAGGCAATCTGTTTTGTTTCACCTGGCTGCAGTGTAATATTGCAGGAAAGGGCACCACAGGAATTTTCATTATAATTGCTTACATTTCCAAGATTTCCAGATATAACACCCTGCGGATTTCCATATCCATGGTATTTTCCGAGAAAATGCTCCTTTTCACCGCAGTAGGAGGAAACCTCTGCTCCTGCAAGGCCAAAGAAACGTTCGGTTACTTTTTTATTGTCTACCTGTTCTTCTTCGGGCAGAGCATCCAGGTTGCCATGGAGTCTTTGTATGATACGGTTGCCTTCGAACTGTGTTCGGGTAATAAAAAGGGAGTACTGCAAATTTACCTGATCCTGTTCGTAATTGCTGTGATTGGTAAACTCGGCATAACCGGTTAAAGTAAGGCTTCTTGGTTTCTCGGAATGGTTTGACACAGAAAGAGACCATACTTCGTGGGATTTTCCGAAAGGAATGTAGTAAAGTGCTTCGGAATGAATTTCGCTGTAATCCGAAGTGATTTGGGTGTAGCCGATACCGTGGCGGCATTCATTTTTATATACTTCCAGATCTTTTCCTACCGGTTGCCAGGAGGCGGACCAAAAATCCTTAGATTCATTATCTCTTATGTAAATATATCGTCCGGGTTGATCAAAGTTATTAAAAACGTAACGTAAAATACGTCCGTTGGCACCAGATTTTGCAAAACTATATCCACCTGCATTGTTAGAGATAATTGCTCCATATTCGGGGGAACCCAGATAATTTACCCAGGGAGATGGAGTGTCTGGCTGCTCGATTACATATTCGCGGTTTTTATCATCAAAATATCCATATCTCATGTTATAATACCTGTCCTTTTTGTTTTAGATTAGTGTTATAGTTATCCGATGGAATTCATCGGGGAGTTCGCTTAATAGTTCGCGAGGAAGCACAGCGTAGGAATTGTCAGTAATGGTAAGTTCTTTGTCATCACATATAGCAGAAACCATGCTGTATTCCCCAAAATCTTTTTTATTCTTGTTGATATAAGTAATATTCAGGTGTTTCGATGCAAAAGTTAAAGAAATCGATGCTTTTCCATCGGAATCAAATTGTTCGGACAGAAGCTTTGGATGCATAATCAGATCACCGGATGCACCGTGCACACCGAATACTTCTGTGATCATGGTCAGCAGATACCAGCTGGCTGCACCTGTCAGGTAATGGTACATTCCGCGTCCGTCGGAACGGAAATATTCCGGTATGCCGGGATAGATACGGCTGGTATCAAAGTTAAGAGCAGTGTCGGCAAGAGCTTTCAATGCCTTCCAGCCTTCTTTGGCAAATCCACGGCAGTAAAGAGCATTGGCATACATGACAGTCATATGAGAGAACACGGCACCGTTTTCTTTTTCTCCATAGGCGAATCCAAACATACGGCCCATATCAAATTTTAATTCATGAAAATCTGTGTTCAGGCGATAGCCTCCAATTTCCGCCTGATAAAGATAATGGTCAGCGCTCGTTGTTATTTTCCGAATTTGCTCATCTGTTGCTACATATCCCATAATGGCAAAAACCTGTCCGGTCAGCATCATACGCACATGACCCGGATAAAAGCCTTCAACGGCGTTTCCGTGATTATCGTAATAGCTATTAAACCACCCTTCATCGGAGGAACCTTCAATCCATTCATGTGTCCGTACATATTCTGTCAGCCATGATGATTTCTGAATCAGGTTGGTAGCAAGGGATGCAAGTGAAAAGCTTGTGCGTTTTCCGCTGACGTTATGACGGCATCGGCTGATATACTTCGACAGTATTTCCTGCTTTCTGGAAATATCATCAAATACCTCTGGATCTGTATCGAGCAGGATTTCAATTTCTTCCATAAGCTCAACGGTCTGATCTGGGCAGACACTCTTCAAAAGAAGAATCATGTTTGCCAGATTCATCAGATTACCGGCATATGCACAGGTGAAAGCAACGCTCTCTCCACGTTCGGCTGCCATGTCCAGGGCATCGTTCCAGTCTGCACCGCGAAGGCGGTAAATGTTGTGTTCTCCAACCTCATAAAAACTGGTAAGCTGCTGGATCAAAAGATGTTCCAGAATACTTCCTGTATAGATGTTGTGATCGGCAGTGCGCTGTTTATTTCCATAATCATCATTCCACAGAGTGTCTATCTCTGTTCCGCGCATCGTCTGCCCGTCCTTAAAATAGGAAATCTGTTTGTTCAGGATTTCGATATCTCCAGTCTGGTCAATATAAAGCTTTGTTGTTATCAGGGGCCAGAGTGCATGATCCATCCATACACGGGCAATGCCATTGCGGTCTGCAATAAAATGTCCGTCTCCTTCTCCGATGATTGTGGCATTGGTTCCGTCAATACGGACACCGCCATAGTTTTTGGCAATCATTTCGCCTACATTTTGTGGGTCCATTAACAGGAGAGAAAGACAATCCTGCCATAAATCACGCCAGCCTCGCCCACCGCGTCCGTAGTCGTGGTGAGGAAGGAAAGAGCAGCCAAATAATCGGCGGAGAAACGGTTGGAAACTGATCCATTTCATCAAACCGTCAAAATCCTTATCCTGGGTGTGAAAACTTACGTTCACCATATCCTGCCAGTAAACTTTTGATTGTTTCAATGCAGAGAGTACTTTGTCAGAACAATTATATTTTGAGAAAATGTTTTGAATATCTGACTCGTTGTTTTCTGTGCCTAAGAGGATTATGTATTCCACCTTTTCGTTGGGCGCAAGTTCAATCTTTTTGAAACGAAAAGCGCCCATTGCCTCTTTTCCGGCGGCAGTAGAAAGTGGAGGCTGTCCCTCAAATTGTTCATATACAGCACGGGGATGTGTGTAGGAGCCACCTTCTCCGATAAAATCTTCCACAGTTGGATAGAAACTCTCGGGAGTTGCTCCATCGGCTGTGCATCCAAGCACATAATATATGCGGCTGTTTCTTTGATGTCCCCGTTCATCAAAAGACATGGTTGGACATACGAATACACCATTTTGGGTAGTCTGTATTCGGTGCAGCAAAGAAGTTACATGTCGGTGATCACGGATATTGTCTGCGCTGCGACCATAAATTGGGATAGCAGCATAAGGTGTCACATTTTGCACTTTTTTAGAAGTGTTCTGGATCACAATGTGCATAATTTCTACGTTGTCATCTTTAGGAATAAATGAAGTAACGGTAGATTGAAGACCAAAACGCTTTGAAATTCGCTCAATTATATGCCACATAAGTCCTGCAGTCAGTTTGCTTTCATCCTGATTGTCAGAAAATTTTGCAGCTTCCTGCTCTGCAGAGTTTCCTACTATAGAATAGGAACCAATATCGTCTACTGTACACCAAAAGTTTCGGCAAGAGCGGTTGTTGTGCAGATTTTCTGAGCTTACAGGTTCCAACAGGAAGCAATCCTGGTTTAATTTGGCGTCACCACCAAGATTTGGTGTAACAGTACTTTTTAATCCGCTCTCTGAAGCAAGAGGAAAATAAAGATAACTTATATGATCAGGATTTTCCATTGTAAAACTGCCATGTTTGTCAATAAACTGTAAATGTTTCAATATAATATCGTCTCCTTCCGTATAAATCTATGTGCATTATACAAGGAGGTTATGTTTCAAAAAAATAAGAAATATGTGAAAAATATCAGAATCATGACCTAGAATGTGAAATTTTTGATTTTGGGTGTGAAAATGCTTGTATGGGATTTATTCAGAAAAGCCATATTGTTGAAATTTGATCATGAATCTGATATTTTTTTGAAAATTATAATATATCGAGGAAGGAGATTCAGTTATAATACAAAACAAGCGTGAGGAAAAGAAAAGGATTCACGGAAATAAAATACAGGAGGTTAAAAAGGATGAAAAAGAAAGTAATTGCTGCGTTGCTTGCTGCAAGTATGTGTGCTGGTGTTCTGACTGGCTGTGGAGGTGCGGCTAAATCAGGTGGAGAGACAGCTGCTGTTGAGGAAGGAAAGGTTATTAATATTTATTCATGGAATGAGGAGTTTCGTCAGCGTGTAGAAGCTGTTTATCCTGAGGTGAAAGAAACATCTGCGGATGGAACAGTAACAACATTGAATGATGGAACAGAAATCCACTGGATCATTAATCCTAACCAGGATGGTGTTTATCAGCAAAAGCTGGATGAAGCACTGCTCAAACAGGCGGATGCGGCAGCTGATGATAAAGTAGATATTTTCTTATCAGAAACAGACTATGTAAATAAGTATACAGATGCAGATGCAGATGTTGCCATGCCGCTTACAGATCTTGGAATTGATCCGGAGAAAGATCTGGCAGACCAGTATGGTTTTACTAAAACAACAGCTTCTGATATGGAGGGAGTTCAGAGAGGTTCTACATGGCAGTGCTGTCCAGGACTTCTGGTATATCGCCGTGATATTGCTATGGATGTATTTGGAACGGATGATCCTGCAGCTGTAGGTGAGAAAGTAAAGGATTGGGATACGATTAAGAATACAGCAGCGGAGCTGAAAGCAAAAGGATATTATACATTTGCTTCTTACGCGGATACGTTCCGTTTGTATGGAAACAGCATTGAAGAGTCTTGGGTAAAACAGGGAGAGACAACGATTAAAGTTGACCAGAAGATTATGGACTGGATAAACAGTTCCAAAGAATGGTTGGATGCAGGTTATCTGGATAAGACTGTAAAAGGACAGTGGAATGATGACTGGAACAAATCAATGGGTTCAGAATCTAAGGTATTTGCTTTCCTTTTACCGGCGTGGGGAATTGATTTTGTGCTGAAGCCAAACTGGGATGGAGATGACGGTGCATGGGCAGTTACCAATCCACCGCAGGAATATAACTGGGGAGGTTCCTATATTCATGCATGTACTGGTACAGATAATCCGGAGCATGTAAAAGATATTATTCTTGCATTAACCGGAAACAAAGATAACCTGTTAAAGATCTCCAAGGATTACTCAGACTTCACAAACACAACAAGCGGTATGCAGGAAGCAGCAAAAGATGAGGCTTTTGCTTCTGAATTCCTGAAGGGACAGAATCCATTTGAATATTTTGCACCAGTTGCAGAAAACATTAAGATTGCACCACTTTCTTCTTATGATCAGGGCTGTGTTGAGCTGATCCAGAATTCCTTCAGTGATTATCTGCAGGGAAAAGTTGACTATGAAAAAGCAAAAGTAAACTTTGAAACAGCAATCAAAGAACGTTATCCGGATATTACTGAGGTGCAGTGGTCAGAATAATATTCATCAATCTGTGGAGCAGTCAATTGCTCCGCAGAATTGCTTAGAAAGGATTGATATATTATGAGGAAAAAAAGCAAAAGCATCAGTTATGCAAAGTGGGGATACGTTTTTATTCTTCCATTCTTTTTATGTTATTTTATTTTCTCCCTGATTCCTTTGCTTGATACAGTGCGATATAGTTTTTTTGAATATTATCGTTCGGGAATCAAAGAAGTTGGACCTACTTTTATCGGACTGCAGAATTACGCAAGCCTTCTGCAGTCGGATATGCTCAAGTATGGGGCAAATACGTTAATTCTGTGGGTGATTGGTTTTATTCCACAGATTCTCATTGCGCTGCTTCTTGCTGTATGGTTTACAGATGTTCGTCTGAAAATTCGAGGACAGCAGTTCTTTAAAGTAGTCATTTATCTTCCAAATCTGATTATGGCGTCTGCGTTTGCGATGTTGTTTTTTACTATTTTTTCAACAAATGGCCCGGTGAATTCGATTTTGATGTCCATGGGAATTATTAAGGAACGGATTGATTTCCTGGGATCCGTGCTCGGAACGAGATCTCTGATTGGTTTTATGAATTTCCTGATGTGGTTTGGAAATACGACAATTATGCTGATGGCGGCGATTATGGGTATCAGTATGGATGTGTTTGAGGCAGCTGAAATAGATGGCTGTACCGGATTTAAAAGATTCTATTATATTATTCTGCCGTTGATACGTCCGATCCTTGCTTATACATTGATTACTGCGATTATCGGCGGACTGCAGATGTTTGATGTGCCACAGATTCTGACAAATGGCCAGGGAACGCCTGACCGTACATCCATGACTCTGATCATGTTCCTGAATAGTCATCTGAAGAGTAAAAACTATGGTATGGCCGGAGCATTGTCGGTTTATCTGTTCATTGTCAGTGCTATTTTGTGCTTCATTGTATATAGAATGACAAATGATAATGATCCTGATGGCTCAAAGGCAGCAGCAAAGAGACGGGAAAAAGAAGAAAGAAGAAGGAGGAAATAGTGGTATGAAATCAAAGAAACCCAATGCTTTACGGAGTGTCGTTGCACATACAGTGCTGGTAATCTTATCGTTTATGTGCTTGTTCTTCTTCTATATTTTGATTGTTAACGCAACCCGTTCGCATGCGGATCTGCAGAAAGGATTTTCTGCATTGCCGGGAAAATATTTTCTGACGAACTTAATGAAGGTAGCCAACGATGGAACCTTTCCAATGTTTAAGGGAATTCTAAACAGTCTGATCGTATCAGGATGCTCTGCAGCACTTTGTACATATTTTTCATCACTGACTGCGTATGGTCTGTATGCTTACGATTTTAAACTGAAAAAAGTGGCATTTACATTTATTATGGCAATCCTGGTAATGCCAACGCAGGTTACAGCGATGGGATTTTTACGATTGATTACGAACATGGGTATGTATGATTCCCTGCTTCCGTTGATTATTCCATCCATTGCATCTCCGGCTGTATTTTATTTTATGTATAGCTATCTGCAGTCTTCTCTTCCGTTGTCATTGGTTGAGGCGGCGAGAATTGACGGATGCGGAGAGTTTAAGATTTTTAACAGGATTGTATTACCGATTATGAAACCGGCGATTGCGGTTCAGGCAATCTTTACCTTTGTAGGATCATGGAACAATTACTTCGTTCCTGCTTTGGTGATTCAGTCAAAAGACAAAATGACAGTGCCGATTCTGATCGCAACGCTTCGTGGTGCAGACTATATGAATTTTGACAGTGCGAAAATATACATGATGATCATGGTCGCTATCGTTCCGATCATTATTATTTACCTGCTCCTTTCCAAGTATATCATTGCAGGAGTAACGCTTGGCGGTGTTAAAGAATAATTTATAAAACAAAAGGAAACAAATAGTATGGAAGTAAGAAATATGAATCATAGTGGAACAAAGAATCAAGAATCTTCAAAACGGGAACTTGCACATGGTGCCTTGGCCAGGAAGCTGGCTGCAGAGGGAATGGTTCTTTTGAAGAATGAGGGTCTGCTCCCTCTTTCACTATCTACACCGATTGCATTACTTGGAAGTGGTGCTGCCAAAACAGTTAAAGGAGGTATTGGTTCCGGTGATGTAAATAATCGGGAGAGTATTTCTATATATCAGGGCTTGAGGGATGCCGGAGCCACACTTATGAGTGAAAGCTGGCTGGAAGACTACGATGAGCGCTACAGGATGGCCAGAGAGGAATGGAAAGCGAAGATTCTTGAGGAAGCAAAACATGTAGATAATCCTTTTGATGCTTATGCAGCAAATCCATTTGTATTACCGGAAGGGCGCATGGTTGCGGAAGAAGATGTTGAAGGTGCGGAAGCAGCTATATATGTAATCAGCCGTATTTCCGGTGAAGGAAAGGATCGTCGCAGAGCAGAAGGAGATTACTATTTAAGTAAGAGGGAACAGGAGGATATTCTGTTTCTCAACCACAAGAATATTCCACTTATATTGATTTTAAATGCCGGCGGCCCGGTAGAGTTAACGGATGTTTTACAAAAGGCAGGAAATATCCGTGCTATTTTAAATATTTCCCAACCTGGGCAGGAGGGAGGCCATGCAGTAGCAGACGTATTGTTTGGTAATGCAGTGCCGGGAGGCAGACTTACTACAACGTGGGCGAAGCATTATGAGGATTATCCATATGCAGAGTCCTACAGCTATTTGAATGGTAATCTGGAAAAAGAGGAATATAAAGAAGGTATTTATGTTGGATACAGATATTTTGACAGTTTCGACATACAACCATTGTTTCCATTTGGATATGGACTGTCCTATACCTCGTTCGCAATAAAATTCGTGGATATGCGGATTAAGGAAGCAAGTATTGATATAGATGTCATGGTTGAAAATACCGGGAACTGTTATGCTGGCAGAGAGGTTGTGCAGATTTATGTGACATTACCGCAAATGGGAGATATGAAAGAATATCACCGGCTGGTCGGATTTGCAAAAACGGATGTTTTACAGCCGAAGGAAGTTCAGAAGGTTACGATTACCATAGAACAAAAGCAGATTGCCAGCTTCTCGGAACAGATGCATGCGTGGTACATTGAAAGTGGAATATATGGCGTGTGGATTGGCAGGCATTCAGCTTCTCTTGAATTGTCAGCAGTATTCGCAGTAGAGGAACAGGTGATAATTGAACAGACCCATAAGGTATGCCCTAAAAAGATAGAATTTGTAGAACTTGAAGGATTAAAGAAGTCTGGAAATAAAACTGAAGAATGGATTAGAATGGCGAAAGAACAAGGGATTCCGGAATATCATTATGTACCGTGGGAAGAAGAGAAAAGGGCGTTCAAGACACATCCTGCCACAGAGCAGTCCATTGAGGAATTGATTCCACTCTTGTATGGAAATATCACACAGGGGACGAGTACACTTGGTTCTTCCGGAATCCGTGTGCCAGGGTCTGCCGGAGAGACAACAGAGGCATTGGAAGAAAAGTATGGAATCCCGTCGTTAATTATGGCAGATGGGCCAGCTGGACTCAGGCTTCGACAAAGCTATGAGGTAGATAAACAAAGCGATACGGTTTATGGACTTGGTGTTTTGGGCAGCCTGGAGAATGGATTTCTGGAGCTGACAGAGCATCATAAGAATGCGGATACATACTATCAGTATTGTACAGCATTTCCGGTTGGAACGGCTTTGGCTCAGACATGGGATAGAGAATTGATGAAAGAATTTGGTACAGCAATTGCGTCAGAGATGGAAGAGTTTCATGTGAACCTGTGGCTGGCACCAGGAATAAATATTCAACGCAATCCGTTATGCGGACGAAATTTTGAGTACTATTCGGAAGATCCGTTTTTGTCCGGAACGATGGCGGCGGCGGTCACTACCGGTGTACAAAGTAGGAAAAAGTGTGGAGTTACAATTAAGCATTTTACCTGTAACAATCAGGAAGATAACCGTATGGGAGTAGATGTTTGTATTTCTGAGAGAGCACTTAGGGAAATATATCTTCGTGGATTTGAGATTGTAATAAAGGAAAGTTCACCTGTAGCGATTATGTCATCGTATAATTTGATTAACGGCATTCATGCAGCGAATAACAGGAATTTATGTACAGTGGTATTACGTGAGGAATGGGGATTTGACGGAGTGGTTATGTCCGACTGGAACACGACATATCCTGAGGATGGAAGCATACCATGGCAGTGCGTGGCTGCCGGAAATGATGTCATTATGCCCGGAAGTCCTAAAGACGATAAGAATATACGTGAAGCATATACAAAGGGAATACTCAGGGAAGACGATATTCGGAATTGTGCAGGGCACATCATGGCGCTGGCGCGTAGATTATCGAAGTAATTACTGCATAATTACAAAATCTGTTTGATCTAGTTCGTTTTCAGTGAGTTTGAATAAGATTTTACCCAAATAAACCCAGTGTTTATGCGGGTTCCAAGCGAAAAACTTTACGGATGAACTGTTTTCCAAAATGGGAAAGAGTAGTCGGTAAGGTTTTTTCTTTTTTCCATGGTAAAGGGGTAAACCTGGGTTGGTTTTTCAAAAAGGATAACAATGAAATTGCTCAAAAATTGCGGAAAGCATTTAGCGAATGGATAGATAACGGACACAACAATTTTGATGATGAAAATACGATTATATTATGTATTCAATTAACAGAAGGAATTCTTTTCT
>CAMQZX010000037.1 GCA_947039785.1 uncultured Lachnospiraceae bacterium
TCTCCACACTTATTTTTGTCAATACACCATCCAGGAGCATAAAATCATTGGCAATTTCCCGATGGGCAGCAAATATTTCCTCTTCCCTGGACAATTGTTCCAACTCTTGTATCACAGCCTTCCGGGCCTGATGGAATTTCTCTGCCTCCGCCTTACAGCCCTCTGCACGGTCCGCAGCTGCTGTCAAATTTGGTTGGTGATAACAATATGCGGGGGCAACCGCAATTCCTCTCGACGCTGTCTGAATTACTTTGATCTGCTCCATAATTACCTCCCGGAGATCGGCTCTCCCAATCCGCTTTCGATCAAGGCTGCAATGGTATTTAAATCCTGTTCCTCTGTGGCTCCGTCGCAGCAAAGTTCAATCTCTGTGCCACATTTAATTGCTGCAGTCATAATATTCAAAATACTCTTCACCTGAATAATCTTTTCATCCACTTTAATAATCACATCTGACTCACACTTGCCTGCTGCCTGTGCCAGCACGCTTGCAGGTCTTGCATGAAGTCCCGACGGATTCAATACTGTAATCTTTTTTGTTACCATAATCAATCCTCATCTCTCATTTTCTGAAGCAATGTTAAAAATTCCTCCGATGTTTTACTTTCCACCAGGCGCATCACATTCTTTTCATCCATCAAAATACCTGCAAGTTCTCCCATCAATTCCAGATGGCTGTCTTCGTCGATTGCCGCCAGTGTAATAATCAATGTTACCGGATCAAAGTTCTCATTTCCAAAGGCTATCCCAGGATTTAACGTGGTAAAAAATACAGATAACTCCTTTGCCCCGCATTCCGGGCGGGCATGGGCCAGAGCCACATGATTTCCCAGCACAATATAGGGCCCCACCCGATGCACTGCATCAATCATGGCATCCACATATCTCTCCTCAATTTTATCTCTTTCCAGCAAAGGTTGGGCTGACTTGCGAATGGCGTCCTCCCAGTCTGCTGCCTGCACATTTACTTCAATATCATTTATGGTCACATTTTCCAGCATAGTCTCTCTCCTTCATCCATCTAAAAATTCTGTATGATTTCATCCAAATCTACTTCTTCCAAAGAATTTACCATTTTATAATATCCCTGAAAATCGCAGTATCTGGTAATCTGGTTTGGAACAATCAGGCAGGGCATGTTGGCTCTTTTTGCCGCCAACAGCCCGTTTCCGGAATCCTCCACCGCAAGGCACTCCTCTGAATTGCAGCCCAGAAGCTGGGCTGCCTTCAAAAAAATATCCGGAGCTGGTTTCACACTCTCACAGATATCTGCTGTAGAAAAAACATCGAAGAAATCCAAAATCTGCAGACGATTCAGATGGTACTGAATCTTATTAAGCGTTGCAGACGAGGCAATTGCCAATTTCAGACTCCGCTTCCTGGCGCTGTGAAGAAATTCCATCACCCCTGCCATAGGAGGAAGCTTGCCGGTTCTTCGGATAAACTCCTGCATAGCCTGCTGTTCAAAGTCACGGCCGTTCACCTGTTCTCCAATATCCTGTTCCAGAAATCTGAACAATGCCTCACTGTTGGCACCCACACAAACCAGGTAATTTTCTATTTTTAAATCATAGTCATAATCTTTTTTCAGCCAGTCTCTGTAAATATAGTACCACTCTGATTCCGTATCCACAATCACACCATCAAAGTCAAACACAATTGCCTTTAGCATGCGCTCCTCCTATGCTCTTGCTTTACTGATTTTTCCAATCAGCTCATCATATTCCGGTGCATTCAAATAGTCTTGAATGGTAATCAGCATCGTATCAGACTGTTTTTCCCTGACAACTTCACCAAGAGAAACGTGTGTCACAATCACATCAGCCTCCTGGGGCAGATTCATGACAGGCGCATGCTTCACTACAATGTCTGTAATCCCGGCCTTTTTCAGCTTTTTGCCGATTACAGATGCACCCATTGCACTGGAACCAAGTCCTGCGTCGCAGACATAGAGAATCTTTTTCACCTTGCTGTAATCAAATGCCTCTTCTTTGTCTTCAAATACAGAAGAGATACGGGATTTTTTGCCTTTTAATGCTTCCATCTGTTTTGCCGCATCTTTTAAGCTCCGATCCCCTTCTTCTTCATCCAGTTTTGAGTTCTTAACAATCACAGATGCCAACAAAAACGATACCACCGCTGAAGCGGCAATTGCCACAAGAATCTTTAGCTGGTCACCAGCTGATGCCATCATCATAATGGTGATAATACTTCCCGGAGAGCTTACTCCCACAAGTCCTACTTTAAATAAGGTAAACAGGAACGTTCCTGTAATTCCACCTGCAATGGTTGCAATTACCAGTACAGGGTTCATAAGAACAAAGGGAAAATAAATCTCGTGAACACCGCCAATGGCATGAATCACAGTGGCACCATAGGCGTTTGCCCTGGCTTTTCCCTTTCCAAACATACAATATGCCAGCAAAACTCCGAGACCTGGGCCAGGATTGGACTCCAAAAGGAACAGGACCGATTTTCCAAGGTCAGCCAACTGGGTCGTTCCAAGGGGAGTGAGAATTCCCTGACCAATGGCATTATTCAAAAACAAGATTTTTGCCGGCTCAATAAAGATGGCTGTCAGCGGCAGAAGATTATGATTCTCCAACACGGAAACTCCTGCTGCAAACAAACCGGAAAGTGATGTGATTGCCGGGGCAAGCCAGATACAGCCCACAATGGCAACAATTGCTCCCAGTATGGCTGTGGTAAGATTTCCAATCAACAGCTCAAAGCCCACAGGAACGTGAGGCTCCACAACACCATCCACTTTCTTTAACGCCCACGCCGCAAAAGGAGCAATAATCATGGCACCCAGAAGCATGGTAATCTCACTTCCCACAATGACTCCCATGGTAGAAAAGGCACCGATGACAGCGCCCTTATCCCCATATATCATTTTTCCTGCTGCTACACCAATCAACAAGGGGAGCAGATACGTTAACATGGGAGAAATGAAACTTTTCAGCATGTCGCTGGACATCCAGATACCAAGGGCTGTCAAAATTCCCCATCCCATAAAGGCACCCAGATTGGGAACCACCATTGCGCTGAGTTTACCCCCAAATCGCTGCGCTTTTACACGCCACGAAACCTTATTCTCCATAGCTTTACCTCCTCCTCTTTCTCTTACAGCTCCACTTCCATTCCTTCTTTGATGGAACGCTCAATTGCATCAACCACACGCAACGCATCATATGACTGCTTCGGGGTAATAACAGATTTTGTGCCGTTGGCAACATTGTTTACAAATGCCATGACCTCTTCTGCCAGATCTCCACAGACCTCGCCATTTACATAATACCAATGTCTGGAATCGGGATAGGAAATCCCCTTCTCCGATACAAACCGTACGCCATGGTCACAGGAATCCACATAGGCAACTCCCTTTGTTCCCACAAGCTCCACCTTATCATCAATAATGGCAGGGGAATTCTCCGGCAAGGTCCAGCAGGCTTCCATACAGGCAATGGCACCATTTTCATAGGTTACAATCGCATAGATCACATCATTCATTCCAACTTCTTTTAACAATACGCTTCTGTTTCTGGCAAACACTTTCACCGGCTGACATCCCATCCACCAGTTGATGTAGTCAATGTCATGAATCATCACATGCATACTCAGATCAGAAGCTCCTATGTAACGCCTCGGTCCGATAATTGGACTGTTTCTTCTCACATAACAGTGAATGATATCTCCCAGTTCACCGCTTTCCAAACGCTCCTTGATCATTGCAAAGCGAGGGTCAAAGCGCAGCAGAAAACCAGTTGTAAATACTTTATCATAATCTTTTGTAATTTCATACAGTGCTTTTCCATCTTCAAGCTCCTTTGCCAGAGGTTTTTCCAACAAAATGTGTTTTCCTTCCTTCACCGCCAGCTCCACTGCCTCCCGGTGCATATTGTCAGGAAGGACAATACTGACGGCGTCCATTTCAGGATCCTTCAGCATCTCCCTGTAATCCTTATAAAGCTTTACTCCCGCAAACTCGGTCTCCAACTGTTTCCGACGCTCATCATTATACTCGCACAATGCTGCCAGCTCTACCTGAGGCAGCTTTCTGTATATCTGCGCATGATAAGTTCCCATCTGCCCTACGCCAACTACTCCTACTTTCATCATTCCCAACGTAATTCCTCCTTTCAATCTTCAACATTTTCACTACGTTGTTGGTTGTTTCGTGTTTTTTTCTGTGCATTATTATAGATTACAGAAGGTTTTAAAGGAAGATAAGCAAATTCCGTACAAATCGGCAATGAGAATCTTTTCTTTTTTTGGTTATTTTGCCAGTTTTAATTGGCAGTGGTTTATATTGAAAAACCTGGCTTCCTTAACGTATAATAGACATACTGCATCGTATTACTATTACAAAAGACCAAAAGAAAGGAGTCGTTGCCATTATGTTTCAGAATTCTCGGTTGAATGAATTGTTAGAATATTTTCTAATGCATAAAGAATATATCGCTTCTTCCAAATTGGTAAAGCAATTTCAAATATCCGAACGTACCTTACGCAACGATATCCGTGACATCAATAAGGAATTAAAGAAGTACCATGCTCAGATTCTTCTGAAGAGAAAGGAGGGCTATTATCTACATCTGGACGAATCGGCATCTGCAGATCTTCTGGAAGAAGCAATGAAGGAGAAATACCAGCAGTTGGACTCTGCCGACCGCAGAATCAACCATCTGATCATTAAACTGCTTTATGCAGACAACTATCTGCGGCAGGACGATCTTGCGGACGATGTATTTGTGAGCATTAATACCATTATCAACTATCTGAAGGTAATCCGGGATATTCTCTCCCGCTATGACCTGACACTGCAGACCAAGGCAAATCTGGGGTATCGGATCATCGGAGAGGAATTGGATATGCGAAAATGCGCCATCGATTTGATCACCTCTAACACACAGCAATATGCATTTCAGTTTTCCAACGAGCAGAAATCATTGTTAAATCACAGGAATCTGGAACTGATCAAAGAAATCGTAATGGTCTTTAATCGAACATATGACTTGCATTTTTCGGACTATAATCTGAAAAATCTCATTTTGCACATAGCGCTTTCCATTTCCAGACTGCAGGCAGGAAAGACTTTAGCGGCTTATCCCGTGCCTCAAAATCAGCAGCTAAATGACTTGCTTGATCCCCTGATAACGCATATTGAAGAAAAATTCCAGATAAAATTTAAGGCAGCAGAGAGAAATTATATTTACTCATACTATGCTTCCAGCGCCAATGAGTTGTTCAGCCAGCAGAATCATTTTGATCATGCACAGAAGCTGGTACAGGATTTTTTGAATTATATCTATGAATCCTCTCATATTGACCTGAGGACGGACAGATTGCTGTTCAAAGATTTAAGCCAGCACCTGCAGTCCACGCTCAGTGCCAAATACTACCGTTTGGATAAAAAAAATCCTCTGCTGAATACCATCAAAAATAACTATATTCTTGCCTACGAATTGACAGAAACTGCCGCGTATCAGACCTTTGAACACGAGCCTTTTGAATTGTCCGAAGATGAAATTGGATACATTGCCCTTCATGTGGGCGCTGCTATTGAGCGGTATTTTGACACTGACTTTGTTCACCGAAAGAGAGCACTCATTGTATATGACAGCAGCTATGCGGAAGGCAGTTTTCTTGCTGCAAAAATTTCCACTTTTTTTAAAGATGCTCTGGAAATTGCAGGAAGATATCCTTCCCATGAATTGAGTACTGTGGATTATGACAAGATTGATCTTATTATTTCCACCGTCCCCATCAAGCATATAGAATCTATTCCTGTTGTGGTAGTAGAAATTCCGCTGGACAAAAAAGATATTAAACATATTGCAAGAGCGGTCACAAAGGAAAATGAGCATCCCGTCAGTAAAATTGTGGACTTTTTCTCCCCTTCCCTGTTTGTCCGCACAGCAGCCCAAAGCAGAGAAGAAATCATACACATTCTGTCTTCTCTCCTGAAAAAAACAGGTTGTGTCACTGACTCCTTTGAGGAAAAAGTGTTGGAACGGGAATCCAGAATTTCCACTGCCATGGATGGGGTAGTAGCCCTCCCCCATCCAATGTCCATCTGTTCTTCCAGAAGTATGATTGCAGTGGGAATTTTAAAACAGCCTGTCAAATGGTCGGAAAAGGACCATGCTCAGATTATTCTGATGCTGGCACTGGCTGATGACAAGAAAAAGGAACTGAAAACCCTGTACGACACCTTTGTCGCCATAACCAACAATCCTGCATTGGAATCTCTTCTTCTGCAATCACAAAGTATACAGGAATTTCTTCAGATTTTGAAAGAGCATATCCCGGAAGATTTTTATTAAGTTCCTTTTCAAAATTGTTCTCCAAATACAATTTTCAGACCCATACCTGAAAAAACTGTGCTAAAATAAATAACAGGCTAATGATTCGAAAGCATTCTGAATACATAAAGGAGGTTTGACTATGAAACTTATGATATGTGGCAAAGGGGGATGCGGAAAAAGTACCATCTCTTCACTTCTTGCCATGAAATATGCAAAATGTGGAAAGCAGGTTCTGGTCATTGACAGTGATGAATCCAACTATGGATTGTATCGTCAGCTCGGAGCTGATTTGCCCAGGGATTTTACCCAGTACTTCGGGGGAAAACGGGGAGTATTCAACAATCTTCCAAAATCTGACCCTGATGCCAAGCTTTTTGAACATCCATGGACATTACAGGATATTCCTCAAGAATTCATTTCTGAAAAAAATGGCGTGAAATTGATGGCCATTGGTAAGATTCATGAGGCTGGTGAGGGATGTGCCTGCGCCATGGGTGCATTGGCTCGCCAGTTCATCGACAATCTTAACTTGTCTTCCGATGAAATCGTGATTACCGATTCCGAAGCTGGTGTGGAGCATTTTGGCAGAGGAGTGGATAAGGCGGCAGATGCCATCGTTATGATCGTAGACCCTTCCTATGAGTCCTTACAGCTTTCTGAAAAAATCTATGAGATGGGTGCCAGCATTAAAAAGCCTGTCTACTTTATTCTGAATAAAGTAGATGAAAGCAGGGAACAGTTGATGCGTGAGTCCATTAGGCACCCGGAAGCTATCATCGCTTCCATCCCCGAGAGTACAGAAATCCTTTCCAAAGGACTAAAAGGCGAAGCACTGGACTGTGACATTTTGGAACTTCAGACAGCCATTGAATTTTTGGAAAAGCAAGCTAACTAACTTCTTCAATCAGCCTCTGCCCTCAATGCAAAAACAAAAATAGTGATGTTGCACAGGCAAGCGCTTGCAACATCACTATTTTTAATAATTATGCCAAAGTCTGTCTGGCCGTATCCCCCTCCAGAAAAGCCCCTATGGAAAATGCTGTATTTTTATCTTTTACAGAGCAGCTTAGCTATAACTGCAAGGAGATTCCTCTTTGATTACTGAATAGAAGTTACCTCATAATCCTGAGCTTCCACAGTACTCTTTAACACGTCGTCTGCCAGTTCAGCGCTTAATTTAACAACGGCTGTTCCTGCCTCATGACTTACGATTGCCTCTTCTACTTCTGGTAACGCTTCCAAACATTTTTTCACTCTTGCCTCGCAGTGTCCGCACATCATTCCTGTGATATTCATTGTTTTTTCCATTGTCTTTTTCTCCTTTTCTTTTTTGGGTTTTATTTTTTTATCTTTTCTGGCATCATACATTGAGAACAGGTTCAGTCTCAACGCATTGGTTACCACGCAAAAGCTGGATAAGCTCATGGCCGCTGCACCAAACATGGGGTTTAACTTCCATCCGAAGATTGGAATCCACAGGCCTGCAGCCAGAGGAATTCCGATTACATTGTAGAAAAATGCCCAGAATAAGTTTTCGTGGATATTTTTCAATGTGGCACGGCTTAAACGGATTGCCGCCGGAACGTCGCTCAATCGGCTCTTCATCAATACCACATCGGCAGCATCAATGGCGATATCCGTTCCTGCGCTAATGGCAATTCCAAGGTCTGCCCTGGTAAGAGCCGGGGCATCGTTCATTCCGTCACCCACCATGGCAGTTTTGCCTTTGCTTTTTAAGGAGCGGATTACACTCTCCTTACCGTCGGGAAGGACACCTGCAATGACTTCGTCCACACCTGCCTGAGCACCGATGGCTTTAGCTGTTTTCTCATTATCACCTGTCAGCATAACCACGTGAATTCCCATGTTCTGTAATTCCCGCACTGCCTGGGGACTGTCTTCCTTGATTACATCTGCCACGGCAATGACTCCCATTAGATGTCCGTCCTGACTGAAAAACAGAGGGGTCTTACCTGCATTGGCAAGCTCTGTGGCTTTCTGCTGGATAGCAGAAGTCACCTTGGCTTTGCCGCCGATGAATGTGAGATTACCGCCAGCAAGCTGCTTGCCATTCCAATTTCCAGTCAATCCGTTGCCCGGTACTGCCTGGAACTCGTTGATTTCCTGCTTTGCCATCCCTCGCTCCTCTGCCATGGCAAGAATGGCTTTGGCAAGAGGATGCTCACTTCTCTGCTCCAGGGCAAAGGCGGCTGTCAAAAGCTCCTCTTCTGTACAATTGTCCGCCGGATAAATATCGGTGACCTTAGGCTCACCGCTGGTAATGGTTCCTGTCTTGTCCAGCGCTACAATCTGTACTTTTCCTGCTTCTTCCAGAGATACAGCTGTCTTAAACATGATTCCATGCCTGGCACCCATGCCATTGCCAACCATAATTGCAACTGGTGTGGCAAGTCCCAGTGCACAGGGACAACTGATTACCAGAACGGAAATTCCTCTGGCAAGGGCAAATCCAACGGTCTGTCCCGCAAGCAGCCAGACGGCTATGGTACAGAGGGCAATGACAATCACTGTTGGAACAAACACTCCCGATACCTTATCTGCAATCTTTGCAATGGGTGCCTTGGTAGCTGCAGCATCGCTGACCATCTGAATGATCTGAGAGAGAGTGGTATCTTCTCCCACTCGGGTAGCCTCACACTGAAGATAGCCGGACTGATTCAAGGTTGCAGCTGAGACAGTATCTCCCGCTTCCTTGTCAACAGGGATACTCTCTCCCGTCAAGGCTGACTCATTCACCGCGCTGCTTCCTTCAACTACAATACCATCTACAGGTATATTTTCACCGGGACGAACCACGAATTTATCACCGATTCGCACCTGCTCAATTCCAACTTCTACTTCCTGACCATTTCTTAAGATAACAGCCGTCTTTGGAGCCAGCTTCATCAATCCCTTTAAGGCATCCGTGGTCTTACCCTTGGAATGTGCTTCCAGCATCTTACCCACCGTAATCAGAGTCAAAATCATGGCTGCGGATTCAAAATAGAATTCATGCATGTATTCCATAACCTTGTGCGCATCGCCTGCAAGCTGTGCTCCTGTCATGGCAAACAATGCATAAACACTGTATACAAAGGATGCTCCGGAGCCAAGGGCCACCAGGGTGTCCATATTCGGTGAACGGTGGAGCAGGCTCTTAAAACCGCTCTTAAAAAACTTCTGGTTAATAATCATAACGGCAATGGTCAGCAGAAGCTGCACCAGTCCCATTGCAATGTGATTGCCTTCAAAAAAAGACGGCGCCGGCCACCCCCACATGCTGTGTCCCATAGAAAAATACATCAACGGAATCAACAGACACAGAGAAGAAATCAAACGCTTCTTTAAGGCTGGCGTCTCCCTGTCCTTTAACATATCTTCATAGTCCGGTGGTGCACTTGTCTTCCCTCCGGTTCCAGCGCCTTTCTGAGCTGCTCCATACCCTGCATTTACCACAGCCTCGATAATCTGAGCTGGTGCTGCAGTTCCTTCCACTCCCATGGAATTGGTCAGCAGGCTGACTGAACAACTTGTCACTCCGGGAACCTTGGAAACGGCCTTTTCCACCCTACTGCTGCAGGCAGCACAGGTCATTCCTGTTACAGAATACTGTTCCATATTGCTTGCCTCCTTTCTAATTGCTATTTCATTAATTTCTGCAGTATATTTACCAATTCGTCAATGGTTTCGTCCTTTCCTGCACGAATGTCATCGGCCACACAGGTTCGGATATGATTTGCCAGAAGAACCTTGTTAAAGCTGTTCAACGCAGCGTTGACTGCTGCCACCTGTACCAGAATATCGGTACAGTAAGCATCCTTCTCCAGCATTCCCCGAATCCCCCGTACCTGGCCTTCGATACGGCTTAAGCGATTCACAAGATCCCGGTATTCCTTCTCCGTGCGGTCCTTCGTCTTGTGACAACACTGACAGGCATTGGGATTTTCTTCTATATTATTATGTTTTGATTGACTGGCTTCTACTTGATGTTCCTTTCTCTTATTCTTATTTTCTGTCTTGTGCTCCATGCCATTCCTCCTATCGAATACCCCATGTGGGTATTTCTCATGGTTCTATCATATACCTTATGGGGGTATATTGCAAGTCTTTTTTTAAATCAGGGAATATTGATAAAAAAGTATAACTTCTTCCGGAAAAAATATCTGAAGAATACAGGAAAACCTGATGGATGCCAAAAAATCATGGTCTAATGTTAAATGCAATGATTTGACTTGGGTGCAGCGGTACCCCTTGTGATGGTGCTTTCTAGTTACCAGGTATGTGAGAAAAAGTGATTCATAAGCAGGTGACGTTCTTAATGAATTCAATTTTTCTCCCAGAACTCTGTCAGCTTCCCTTCCAGGTTATCCAGACTGCAGATGCCATAGTCTGCCCACTCTCTTGGAAAAAGCTGTAGATATTCCCGGTATAAAAACCGCTCATCCAGCAAAAGAATCACCCCTTCATCCTCATGGGTACGAATTACTCTTCCGGCAGACTGAAGTACTTTATTCATGCCTGGAAAGCGATAGGCATAGTCAAATCCACCTTTGTTCCTGCGGTCATAGTATAGCTTTAAAATCTCCCTTTCGTAGCTTACCTGAGGTATCCCTGTTCCCACAATCAGAGCACCGATCAGAGATTCTCCAATCAAATCAATTCCCTCGGAAAAAATACCGCCCATGACACAAAACCCCACCAGAGTATGATCCTCACCAGAACGGAACTGCTCCAGGAATTCCTCCCGCTCATGCTCATTCATATGGGGATTCTGACGGATGCAGCAAATTTCCTGTGATTCCTCCGACAAATCAACACCAACAGATTCCTGCTTCCAGTCTGATAAATTATCATCCATAAACTCTTGCTGATAAATGTGGTAAACTTCCTCCAATAATTTGTAAGAGGGGAAAAACACCATATAATTCCCTTTCCTTTGAGCCACTGTCTTGTGAATATAAGAAGCCATCCTCCAGTACTCCTCATACCCCCGCCTGGTATATTTGCTGCTCACATCCCTGCACACCAGTAATTTCTTCTTCGTCGGATCAAAGGGAGACCGGGCATACATGGCATAGTCATCTTCTCTGGTGCTGAACATGGAACGATAATAATTCACCGGGAGAAGAGTAGCGGAGAAAAACACAGCACTGATACCCTTTTTTAAGCATTCCTGTAGATTCTGTGCAGGATTGACACAGAACAATTTCAATTTGAACTGTCCGCTCTCCTCCAACTCTGTGTAAACCACATAATTTTCATCCAGTAAATCATAAATATTCATAAACTTACGGACAGCAAAATAACAGTCCAGAGATTCCTGGGGCCAGTCAAAGTCGGGATGTTCCTCCATAAACTTTTCCATCTCCCCCTGAAGATTCATCATAGCCACCGGAAGATTTCCGGCATTGTCCAAGATGCAATAGGTGGTGCATTCCCTTTTGTATTCCAACAGAAGCTTGTTGACCTTCTCTAAGCGTCGTTCAATCTTTTTGCTGATGGACTTCATCTGGCGTTTTGCCTGAAGAATATCCTCCTTATATATGGCGGCACTGTACATTTCTCTGCCCCGCTCCACCAGATTGTGAGCCTCATCAATAAGGAAAATGTGATTTCCCTTACTTCCTTCTCCGAAAAATCTCTGCAGATGAACGTTAGGATCAAAGACATAATTGTAGTCGCAAATAACAGCATCCATCCAGGTGGACAGATCCAGACACATCTCAAAGGGACATACCTGCCATTTCTCTGCCTGCTGCTCCAGGGTTCCCCTGTCAAAGCTGTTTCCCGTGGTAAGAAGCTCATACACTGCATCGTTGACCCGGTCGTAATGGCCTTTGGCGTAAGGACAGTGTACCGGATTACAGTCCATCTCCTCACAGGCACACAGCTTCTCCTTTGCAGTGATGGTGACCACCTTGTACTTTAAGCCTTTATTTTCCAGAATCTGAAAGGCTTCCTCTGCTACCGTTCTGGTGATGGTCTTGGCGGTGAGATAAAAAATCTTCTCTCCATAGCCTTCCCCCACTGCCCGGACAGCAGGAAATACGGTGGACATGGTCTTCCCCACTCCCGTCGGTGCCTGAATAAAAAGCTGCTTCCTTCGAAGGATGGTGCGATAGACCCCGGATACCAGCTCCCGCTGTCCCTCCCGGTAAGGAAAGGGAAATTCCAGGTTCTCCATGGACTGATTGCGAAGCCTCCTCCATTCCATCATGTAATCAGTCCATCTCCGATAAGATGCAACCAACTCCTCAAACCAGGTGGTCAGCTCCTCCATGGAGTATTCCAGTTGAAATCTGCGGATTTCCTCTGTGTCCAGATTTCCGTATGTCATCTGAATCCCCATAGTCTTCCGCTGATGCTGCACTGCATAGATATAGGCATAGCACATGGCCTGGGCCTGATGAACAAAAATGGGTTCTTCCAAAGCATCGATATCCAGATACACGCCTTTAATCTCATCAATGGTCACTTTTTCCTGTTCCACGATAATCCCGTCTGCCCGTCCCTCCAAATGAATCTCATAATCACCGCAGTCAATGACATATACCAATGCCTGCTCCGGATGATAATTTGCCCCCATCTTCCCCTGAATCTTTCGGTGAAGGCGGCTCCCCTTCTGCATGGCATCCATATCTGCTTTTGTGCTTCTTCGATTGTCCAGATTTCCGCTGCGGAATATAAATTCCACCAGATTTCGCACAGAAATTTTCTCCACAGGTCTGTTCATGTTCCTCTGCTCCCCAAATTATTTTCCATTTTTTTCATTGTCAGATATATGTAAAAAGGTCCGATGGACCTTTTCTAAGTATATCACAATATCCTCCAATCCAAAAGCATGTTCGAAAAAAGAAAAAGCCGCCTGACGCAAAACTGCTGTGATCTTCAATATTCATCACAACAGACTTGTTTCAGCGGCTTTTACTGTTCTTTTTGCCTTTTCGCCATGCCTGGCAGCTTAAAGCTAAGTCCTTCCTCTTTCTTTCCCTGCTTTGTTATGCAACGGCTTCCTGGGGTGCAAACTTGGCAATCTTAGCCATAAATGATTCGCAGTCTCCATAACATCTTACAGTCAATACATTTGTAAGATCCAAACTGAGAACTCCCAAAATTGATTTTCCATCAATAATAATTCTATTGTAAAAAACATCAATGTCGAAGTCACATTTTCCTGCCAATCTTACAAATTCTTTCACATCATCTACGGTATTCAGTTTTACTCTTGTTTCCATGGCATATTCCTCCTCTTAGAACATATCCGTTATTTTTATAAATTATTCTCCCGCCATAATGACGGTTTCATTTATCCTGATCGATTGACCGGATAAATTTTATGATATTATGGCACTACGTTAAATAAATGTCAACACTTCCCAAAATCTTTGTGTATTCTATCCTGTTTCCCATATAGTTACTCCTGGAATTTGTCAAGACTTCACAAGGTTTTATTCTGGCACAGCAGTAACACATTAGCAAATTTGCACGTGTGGGCAAGGGAATTTCTCAGGCTTTCCTGTCCATTTTACCGTATATTCAAAAATCACTTCTGCATATTTATTCAAAAAAATCCACCAAATCTTTTCGCCCATGATTTGCAACTAAAAAATCCACTACACCTTTTTTCTCATGTTTCGTAAAAAAAATGGAAAATCCCGACTCACGTCCTGAGATTTTCCACTTTTGTATTTCTATTATTCTTCTGTTTTTAATAACTTCGGCATTACCTCTGAGGCCTTGGCAATGTAGTCATTGTCAATCTCATGGAATTTGCCGGAGTCTGCCTTTTCTGCGTAAGCCACATCAATAGGCATCTTGCCAAGAAGCGGTACATTAAGCTCTTTGGCAATATCTTCGATATGGCTTTCACCAAATACTTTCAGCTCTTTTCCGCAGTCCGGACATTTTACATAACTGTAATTCTCCACCATACCCAGTACCGGCACATGCATCATATCTGCCATATTATATGCTTTCTTTACAATCATCTGAACCAGATCCTGAGGAGAAGTCACAATCACAACTCCGTCTACCGGCAGAGACTGGAATGCTGTCAGAGGAACATCACCAGTTCCCGGAGGCATATCCACGAAAAGATAATCAATTTCTCCCCAGATTACGTCAGTCCAGAACTGCTTTACCATATTGGCGATAACAGGTCCTCTCCAGATTACAGGAGTCTCCTCGGTGGGAAGCAGCAGATTAATGGACATTACTTTAATGTCGTTTTCTGTCAGCATTGGGTAAATGCCGTTGTCATCTGCCACAGCAGTGCCCTTGATTCCATACATTTTCGGAATGGAAGGTCCGGTGATATCTGCATCCAGAATTCCCACACGGTATCCTTTCTTCACCATCATGTTTGCCAGAGAAGCTGTGACGAAGGATTTACCTACACCGCCCTTACCGCTGACAACGCCGATGACTCTTCCCACTTCGGAGAAGTTGTTCAATTGTTCCTTGGGAATTCCACCCCCGTTTTTATGCTCGCAACCGGAGCAATCTTCCTTTTTGCAGGTTGTACTGCTACACTCTTTTGCCATTTTTCTTTCTCCTATCTATTTTTATTATTTCATAAACCGATCAATCGCCTTTTCCAGTTCCTTGATAGCATCCATATCCCCATGCTCCACTGCATCCACAATGCAATGCTCAATATGATCCTGAAGAATAATCTTGCCGGTATTGTTGATGGCTGATTTGACTGCCGACAACTGAATCAGAACTTCACTGCAGTCCCGTCCGGATTCCACCATTCTTTTGATGGATTCCAGATGCCCGATAGCTCTGGAAAGCCGGTTCAGCACTGACTTGGTATGTTGATGGCTATGGGTATGCCCATGCCCATGCTCGTGTCCATGGCTGTGTTCCACAATTGTTCCGTCTTCCAACACATGTGTATGTTTGCCCATCTCCTCACTCATAATGTATCTCCTTATCTTTCACTTTCTCTTACAGTGCTGAAATAATTCTGATGAAATAGTACAGCGGACATTCGGAATCCTCTTTGCTACTTCCTCATGAATACAGGCTGCTTGTTCTGCCTTCACACTTATATTAGTATACTGCATCCCTATATTTCTGTAAAGGAGTACCTCTGTTTTATTTTAGAAGTCATGATGTCATAGACGATCGTTCCATCCTCCATCAATGTTTTCTCCCAGTTTACTTCCTCACCTTTGAATTTATCACGGATAAACTGATCCAGATCATCACAGACGATTTCATCCACAAAGACATCTCTCATTTGATTTCCGGAACACAGATTAAAAATTTCCCATACTGCTTCATATTCTTTCATATAGTACCGCCTCCTTCTTAAAATCCAAGGGGATATTCACAATCCACTTCTCCGCCTGCCCATAATCTCATGGTAACTGCGCTGCTTGTCAGATAGTCTTTCGCCCTTTTCCTTATATTATAAATTTTTTCAGTTTTTTTGTCAAAAATAATTGCCTTTAAACACAGAATATCGTATCATTAAGAATGAATCAGCCAACACGTATCTGACCGGTATCCACAGTACATTAGTGTGCTGTGAATACCGGTCAGTACACAATTACACGGTTGTAAATGGTATAAGAAAAACTAAGGAGGGTTTTATGCAGCTTTTAAAGGATCGAATTCTGAAGGATGGTGTCGTCAAGCCAGGTAATATTTTGAAAGTGGACAGTTTCCTGAACCACCAGATGGATATTTTGCTCATGAACGAAATCGGAAAGGAATTTAAAGCACGCTTTTCTGACTGTCCCATTACCAAGATATTGACCATAGAGGCTTCTGGTATTGGTATTGCAGCGATCACTGCTCAATATTTCGATGTAAATATGGTTTTTGCCAAGAAAGCACAGAGCTTAAATCTGGATGGTGAGATGCTGGTCACCAAGGTGGAGTCTTTTACCCACAAGAAAGTTTACGATGTTATTCTGGCGAAAAAGTTCTTATCTCCAGAGGATCACGTACTGATCATCGATGATTTCCTTGCCAATGGCTGTGCTCTTTTAGGTCTGATCGATCTGGTACAGAATGCAGGCGCCACCATCGAAGGTGCCGGTATCGTCATTGAGAAGGGCTTTCAGGACGGCGGCAGGAAAATTCGTGATATGGGTATCCGCCTGGAATCTCTCGCCATTATTGATTCCATGACAGATGACAGTTTAACCTTCCGTTAATATCAATCGGATATTCGCAATCCGCTTTCCTGCTTGCTTGATGAGTGAAACTTTATCCGGTATATCATAATTGCCACAGCAATTTACGGCAAATGATATCATAAATTATCTTTGAGGAGGACTTATTATGAAAGACACAAAGAAACTAATCTTATCTGCACTGTTTGCCGCACTGGCATGTGTGGCCACAATGGCAATCCGCATTCCCACTCCGGGAACCGGCGGCTACATCCATCCCGGTGATGCCATTGTCATTCTTTCCGGCATTTTCCTGGGACCTGTTTACGGCGCTTTGGCAGCTGGTATCGGCTCTTCCTTATCAGACCTGATTGGCGGATATTTTATCTATGTCCCCATCACTTTAGTTATCAAAGCCGCCATCGCATTTCTGGCTGGCCATGCGTTCCATATGTTGAAGGAGCGCGGCGTCAATTCCTATGTGGGAGTTGCCATCGGGGGTGTCATTGATGCCATTCTGGTGGCCGGCGGATATTTCATTTGCGAAGTATTTTTATACGGAGCTGCAGGTGCTGCAGCCAGCCTGATTCCAAATCTGGTTCAGGGTATCGGAGGTCTGGTGATGGCATTGATTTTATTCCCGATTCTTTCCGCAGTACCGGATTTTCGTCACATGCTAAATGCCAGAACAGCGAGCCACAAATAACATAAAAAACTTCCAGAAGCCTTTTAATTATATGGCTTCTGGAAATTTTTCTTCTAATGATTCTCTTATTTCTGCATCTATTACTCTTTATCCAGAGTGATACCTGCGTCTTTCATCACTTGCTGATAATTGTCTGCATAAGCCACCTTGGTTCTGCCAAACACAGATGGAATCTGAGCAGTTCCGTTGTCACATTCCTGCAAATCCTTAATCTCTTCCCCCTGAATCTCTTTGTGAATCAAGTCTGCACAAAGCTGGGGTAAATTGTCCCTGGAGTTGTAGATGGTCAGCGACTGAATGCCGTCTTTCATTCTCTGGAACGCCTCCTTTGTGCCGCCGCAGCCAGTCACCAGAGGCCAGTTTTCTTCAAATCCACTCTGCTGTTTTAAAGCTCCCACAACATCATCCACCATATCGTCGTTTCCCACACACACTATGTCCACTGGCTGATCCATATAATTGGCTTTCATAATGCTGTCACAAGTCTGCCCTGCGATTTCTCCGGAGCCTTTGGCGATACTCACATCTTCATAAGCTGACCGAAGAGACTTGCACTCAAGCACTCCACTTTCCAGATAAGGATTCAGCACCTCCAAAATCCCTTCCAGCTGAAGCTGGGAAGTCCTGTCATTTAATGCTCCCATAAAAAATTCAACTGTGTAAGATTTCTTTTCTTTTTTTGCAGTATCCAGCTTCTTTGTCTCCACCAGATAGCTTCCCACAGATTTCCCCATCTCTGCGTAATCATATCCCACATAATAGGACACTGCATCTGTGCCGGTGATCAGCTGGTCATAGGAAACCACCGTGATTCCCTGCTTATCCGCCTGAGCCAGAGGCTTTTTTAACTGTTCTGAATCAATGGGCAGAATGACCAGACAATTTTTCTTATCTTCCACCATCTGGTTAACCTGCTGGGCCTGCTTATCCCCATCGCCTCCGGCATAGGCAATTTCCACCTCATAGCCCTTCTCTTCCAGCTGGGCTTTGATTTCTTCCGCTTCCTTTACCTGTTTCTTGTTATCCTTAGTTGGAAATACAATTCCCACATTTCCGCCCAAGACCTCCCCTCTGTCTTTGGACGGTGCTTTGGTTGGCTCCAAAGTCCCGGAAGCTTCTTCGGCAGTGGAAGTCTTCACTGTCTCCTCCTTTAAACCGCAGCCTGCCAGCAACGCACTCATTGAGAGTACGATCATTCCCTTATACAGCAATTTTCTAACCATTCATTTTTCCTCCTGCCGTTATTTTAGGTCATCTTCTGAATAGTATCCACTCTCCACCAACACTTCCCCATAATTATCCTGATTCACCATCTCAGTTTTGCAAAGATAAGTCTCCACTACCTTCACGCCATTGTCATGTTCTGTCCGGTTCTCCAGCTTCGGCGACTTCCCGGTCAGGCAAGATTCCACCAAAGCTGTACAGGTCTCAGCCAAAAGGCTGGTATCCTTGTACACAGACATGGCCTGACAGCCCGTAATAATGTTTTTGACTGCCATCAGCTCCGCATCCTGTCCTGTAATCAAGGGCCACTCTTTGCTTCCTGCATCCAGGCCATAGCCAGACTCTTCCAGAGCCTCCCGCACTCCATAGGCAAAACCATCAAAAGCAGTACATACAATATCCAGATCCTTCTTCTGATAAAATTCCTGAAGCATATCCTGGCATCGCTCCTTTGCCTTCTCCTTAGACCATTGCTCAATGCAGGTATCCCCAAAGGCAGTCTTGCCGGACAGACACTCCAAAGTGCCCGACTCCAGATAAGGCTGTAACACATCCATCACACCGGCGTACAGGAACAATCCATTGTCATCTTTGGGCGAACCCATGAAAAATTCAATGGTCCGGGATTCTCCCGATCTCTTCAGGGCTTCCAGCTCTTCGTTCTCCACAATATAAGTGCCGATCTGCCTTCCGATTCCCTGACTGTCAAAAGCGGCATAATATGACACGGCATCGGTATCCCGCAGAAGCCTGTCATAGGCAATAACCGGAATCTTCTGATTCTTGGCCTCTGTCAGTACTTCTGTAAGAGAATCCGACTCCACTGCTGTCACCACCAGACAGTTTGCTCCGTCTTCCATAAGCTGACGGATTTGTTCTCCCTGAAGACCAGGGTCATTCTCTGCAAATTGTACCTTTACCTCGTATCCCTTTTCTTCCAGCAGCTGCTTCATAGCAGCCGCATCTTTGATCCACTGTTCAGAAGTCTGGGTGGGCATGGATAAGCCCACAATTTCTCCGGCGGCTTCTTTTTGTTCGGTATCCTCTACCTGATCTTTTTGGGTCTTTTGAGGCTCTTTTTCTGCGGAAGCCTCCCCACCTTTGCCGCAGCCTGCAAAAGAACTGACCATCATGGCCATACCCAGCAGCATCCCCAGCATTTGTATCCTCATTTAATTTCCTCCAGCATATCCTCAGAAACAGTATGAATTCCTTCCTCTGTATTTTCAACATTATCAAGACTGTCTAAAAACTCCTCGATGGCATTTTTATATCCTTCAGGATCCACCAGACAGGAATCTGCATGACCTGCTCCTTTTACAGAAAATATCCCTCTGGCTGTGGGGCAGGCTTTCTGAAGCTGACGACACATCTCATAAGGCACAAAATCATCATCCACACCATGAATAAACAAGACAGGTACCTTTGCTTTTTCCACACTCTCAATTGGTGACCCCTGAATGGTAGACATGCCGCAAATCTTTCTGCCAAACCATTCCGCAATATTTAAAAACGGAAACGCAGGGATTCCCATGGATTTTTTCAACTGATATGCAAAAATGTCATGGGTTGCCGTGTAAGCACAGTCCGATACGATTCCCACTACCTGATGAGGCAGTCTTTCGTCTCCGGCAGCCGTCAGCACAGTGGCTCCTCCCATGGACACACCGTCTAAAATGATCTTCTTCTGGCCATGCTTCGCTGCCAGATATCTCGCCCAGCATGCCACATCTCTTCCATCCCAATAACCCATGGTGCGATAGGCGCCAGCGCTTTCTCCATGTCCACGGCAGATTACTGCCAGCACATTGTAACCCCGTTCATAGTACAGAGAAGCATTGTTCAAACGCTCCAGATAAGTAGAATTGTATCCATGAACAAAAATTACTGACTTTTCGCTTCCCTGATCGTAGTAATATCCCACCAGCTTCACACCTTGATTGACTATGGTCAGTCTGGTACACACCTCTTTGTAGTCTGCAGCCCATTCCTTTCCCTTCTGATACATCTCCCGGAATGGATTTTCCTCGGAATCTTTGGCTGCCGAAACAGGAGGCTTGTTGTTTCGTTTCACTGCCTGATTAAACATCCAGTAGGAAATACCGCTGACAGAGGCCGCTGCTCCTGCCGTAAATGCGGATACTCCGCCAATTACTCTCCATATTTTTTTCATATACTTATCCTCACTTTTGCAATTGGCCCATGCTGTGAGCCATAACCTCTTATTTGAAAATTTATTACTTTACAAACCTCTCCCGGATATAGGTATTGGCTTCCATCTCCCAGGTATCATCCAAAGGTGCCAGAGGCTCTACATCACCGTACTTTCTCTCCAGGGCCCGCCCAATCAGCCAGTCGCAGACCTGAGGATTTTTCGGAAGCAGTGGACCGTGCAGGTAGGTTCCAATGACGTTTTTGTAGATCACGCCTTCGCAGCCGGAGTCTCCCGTATTTCCTGCCCCGTACAGTACTTTGCCAAAGGGTTTGTTATCGTTGATATAGGTTCTGCCGCCGTGATTTTCAAAGCCCACCACAGGAAGTTCAAAAAGGTCGCTTTGAATCACAATGTTGTCAATCAAACGCCCTTTGCCCTGCTCGGTGTAAAGATCCACCAGGTGAAGACCCTCAATGGTTCCCTCTTCTGTCTTATAATAATTTCCCAGAAGCTGATAGCCGCCGCAGACGGCAATCACCACACCATAGTCCTCCACATACGCTTTAAAATCCTTCTGGATGGCTTTTAATTTCTCGCAGACCAGCATCTGCTCCCGGTCGGAGCCGCCGCCCAACAACACAATGTCCAGCTTACTAAAGTCAATTACATCGTCACTTTCAAACTCAATGGTTTCTGCCTCGATGCCACGCCACTGGCAACGCTTCATCAGGCAGGCAATGTTTCCTCTGTCTCCGTAGAGGTTCAACAGATCCGGGTATAAATGTCCTATGGTTATTTTCATGACTGTTCCCCCTCTATTTTCTTTAATACATTTCTGGTACTAAACAGCGCCGTATAATTTACCAGCACATATAAATTACCGCAGCCGTCCTCCACCCGCTTGCGAATAGCGGTCTCCACATCCTGCTCCAGAAGAGAGGGAATATCCACATATTTCAGGCGCAGACGCATATCCTGACAGCGAATTCCGCTGACAGTGATGGAATTTACATTGGCATCCTTAAAGCGGTCAAAATCCACATCCCACAGCCAGGAAATATCCGTTCCATCCTGGGCGTTGTCGTTGATGACAATGATCAGATCTTTTTTGGTATCGTCCTGCATAACGGCGGAAATATTCTGGTTAAATCCGGCAGGGTTCTTCGCCAGATTCAGCACGATTCCCGTTCCCTTGATGCGAAATTGCTCCATACGTCCGTTCTCCGGATTGAAATCTTTTAGCATATCGTTAAAATGCTCCATAGAAAGTCCGGCGCACCGGCCCGCTGTGTAGGCTGCCAGAATGTTATACACATTGTAAAAGCCCTTATAATTAGCAGCAATGAGACGGTTCTCCACCCGGAAGGAAAGCTGATCCGCCACCCGCACATCAGAAGCGTCAAATTGAATATCCGGCCGCTTAAAATCACAGCCTGTACAGCAATAGTCTCCAAGCTGACTGTAGTGATAAAATTTGTATTCCAGTCTGGCACCGCACTTCTTACAGAAGCGTCCCTCCCGAATCT
>CAMQZX010000038.1 GCA_947039785.1 uncultured Lachnospiraceae bacterium
AATCTAAAATATCTGGAAGCTACAGCAGGAATCCGCAGAACTGTGCGACAGAGAAGAACCCGTGCTCAACAGCGCAAAATGTATCGTTTTTACAAATGTCCGGCATGCTCTCAGCAGGTGAGAGTTCCAAAGGGAAAGGGGAAGATTGAGATTGACTGTCCAAAGTGTCATACCAAGTTCATTAAGAGGAGTTAGGAAATATGTTTGGTTATGTGGTGATCAATCAGGCAGAGATGAAGTTTCGGGAATACGACGTATATCATGCCTATTATTGTGGGCTTTGCAGAAAACTGAAGGAGAGATACGGTGCCAGAGGTCAGATTACTCTGACTTATGATATGACGTTTTTGGTGATGCTTCTGACAGGACTTTATGAGCCTATGACCAGTCAGTCTTCTATTCGGTGTATGGTACATCCTTTTCAGAAGCATCCCATATGGATGAATCAATTCTCAGAATATGCTGCAGATATGAACGTTTTGCTTTCTTATGAAAAATGCCAGGACGACTGGAAGGACGAAAAAAAGATAACCAGGAAGGTTTTGGCAGGCCTTTTGAAGAAGGCTGACTCCAAAATTGTAAAGCGCTATCCACAGAAAGCAGAAAAGATTTTATCCTGTCTGGAGGCAATTTATACCGGAGAAAGGGAAAATGAACTTGATATTGATCGAATGTCGGGGTATTATGGAGAGGTGATGGCGGAAATATTTGCCTATAAACCGGATATCTGGGAGGAGACTCTGCGGAGAATGGGTTTCTTTTTGGGGAAGTTTATTTATCTGATGGATGCCTTTGAGGACGTGGAGGAGGACATAAAGAAGGGAAATTACAATCCTTTAAAAAAGCTCTATGAAGGGTTGGGAGAGCAGTTTCATGAACACTGCTGCCAGATTCTTACCATGATGATGGCAGAATGCTCCAGAGAATTTGAAAAGCTTCCCATTTTGGAAAATGTGGAAATCCTCAGGAACATTTTGTATTCCGGTGTATGGTGCCGCTATCAGCAGGTAGTGAACCGGAGAAATAAGCAACAGGAGAAAGACAATGCGTGATCCTTATGAAATATTGGGCGTATCCCGTGATGCGACCGATGAAGAGATTAAGAAAGCATATCGCAAATTGAGCCGAAAATATCATCCGGATGCAAATATCAATAATCCCAATCAGGATAAAGCGGAGGCCATGTTTAAAGAAATCCAGCAGGCATACCAGCAGGTGATGAAGGAGCGGGAATATGGTCACGGCTCGCATAGCAGTGATGGCTATGGCTCTTATGGTCATGGCGATTCTTACGGCTCCTATGGAGGATTTGGCGGCTATGGCCAGTCGGGCACTTCTCAGGATCAAAGCGACAGTTATTTGCGGGCTGCAGTAAATTATATACAAAGCGGCTACTATCAGGAGGCTTTGAATGTATTAAGCCAGATCAAGGAGCGGGATGCTCGCTGGTATTATTTCAGCGCCGTGGCAAATTCCGGTCTGGGAAATAACGTAACGGCCAGACAGCACGCCCAGGAAGCTGTCAACCGGGATCCTCAGAATATGGAGTATCAGATGCTTTTAAGCCGTTATACCAACGGGGAGACTTGGTATCAGGATCGGCAATCTCCTTATCAGAATGTCAATTCCGGTATGGGGGATTGTTGTTATAAACTGTGTCTGTTAAATATCTTTTGTAATTGTTGCTGCGGAGGCACAGGCTGTTTTTGCTGATGGAAAGGAATAAGAAGAAACCATGATCGAATTTGTTTGTGATTATGCAGAAGGGGCTCATGAAAGAATTCTGCAAAAATTAGTGGAAACCAATTACGTCCAGACTCCAGGGTATGGAGAGGACAAATTCTGCCAGGAAGCCAGGGATTTAATTCGAAAGCATTGTAAAGCGCCCAAGGCAGATGTGCATTTTCTGGAAGGAGGAACCCAGACCAATCTGACGGTGATCAGCTCTGCATTGCGTCCCCATCAGGGAGTAGTCGCAGCAGAATGCGGACACATTGCAGTCCATGAGACAGGTGCCATCGAAGCTACAGGCCATAAGGTACTTCCTGTGGAATCGGCTGATGGCAAAATAAAGCCGGAGCAGATTCGGCAGCTTTATTACAGCCATATTCAGGATGTAAATCATGAGCATTTGGTACAGCCCAAAATGGTGTATATCTCAAATCCTACAGAATACGGACTTTTATATAGCCTGAACGAACTGCAGGCAGTTTTTGATGCCTGCCGGGAATGCGGCTACTATCTTTATATGGACGGAGCCAGAATGGGGTATGGACTGGCTTCTTCTGTCAATTCTCTGGCTTTGGCGGATATTGCCCGTCTGTGCGATGTGTTTTATATTGGTGGAACCAAGTGCGGAGCTATGTTCGGGGAGGCGGTGGTTATCACCAACGATGTTCTGAAAGAAGATTTTCGTTATATGATTAAGCAAAAAGGAGGGATGCTGGCGAAGGGACGTATGCTTGGAATTCAGTTTCTGGAGTTGTTTCGTGATAATCTGTACTTTGATATCTGTGCTCACGGTAATCGTTTGTCAGCCAGAATGAAACAGGGATTTTTGGAGAAGGGCTGGGAGCTTTATGTGGACAGCAATACCAATCAGCAATTTCCCATTATCCCCAATGATATCTTAAAAAAAATCGGTGAGAAGTATTCTTACTGCATTTTTGAGAAGCGGGAGGATAATACCACCGTGGCAAGATTTTGTACCAGTTGGGCAACGAAGGAATGCCAGGTGGATGAGTTCCTGGAAGATTTAAAACAATGGTAGAAGAGGAATAAGGAGATGGAGAAAAATTCAAATGATTTTACCCAGGGGAGTATTTTGACGAAAATGCTGAAATTTATGCTTCCCATCCTGGGAGCATTGGTTTTGCAGGCCATGTATGGTGCGGTGGATATTCTGGTGGTGGGATGGTTTGGAACCACGGCGGGAATTTCCGGTGTTTCTACGGGAAGCAGTATGGTTAATCTGGTAATCTTTTCTGTGGCGGGTCTGTCCATGGGTATTACCGTGTTGATTGGCCGCTATATTGGGGAGCGGCGTCCTGAGAAAGTGGGAAAGGTAATTGGAGGAGCTGTTTGCTTTTTCATTGTGCTGTCCGTGGTTTTGGCGGCTGTGATGCTGATTTTTGCGAGACAGCTGTCTATTTTGATGCAGGCTCCTGAGGAAGCTCTGGATTTGACGGTAACTTATGTGCGAATCTGCGGAGGCGGTATTTTCTTTATCATTGCCTACAACGTAATCAGCAGTATTTTCAGAGGAATGGGAAATTCCCGTTTGCCTCTGATTTTTGTGGCAATTGCCTGTGTGACTAACATTGTGGGAGATTTGCTCTTTGTGGCAGTGCTGCATATGAATGTGGCTGGGGCTGCTTTGGCCACAGTGATGGCTCAAGCGGTCAGCGTGGTATTGTCTCTTGTGATTATCCGGAAGCAGGAGCTGCCTTTTACGATGAAAAGGCAGGATATCTGTTTTAACAGGGAAATAGGAAATTTCGTCCGGGTAGGTATTCCCATTGCCTTCCAGGAGATATTGACGCAGCTTTCCTTTTTGGCACTGTGTGCTTTTATTAATCGCCTGGGATTGGATGCCTCCTCTGGATATGGGGTGGCAAACAAGATTGTCAGCTTCGTAATGCTGGTGCCGGGTGCTTTGATGCAGTCCATGTCTGCCTTTGTGGCGCAGAATGTTGGAGCGGGCAAGGAAAACAGAGCTAGAAAAGCCATGTTTACAGGAATGATAATCGGGTGTTCTATCGGTGTGTTTATTACCCTGCTGACCTTCTTCCGGGGAGACTTGCTGGCAATTATCTTTACAGGAGATGCCAAGGTAGTAGTAAGAGCAGCAGAGTATCTGAAGGGCTTCAGTCTGGAGGCTGTTGTGACCAGCATTTTGTTCAGCTTTATCGGATATTTCAATGGTCACAGTCAGACCATGTTTGTTATGCTTCAGGGGCTGGCTCAGACCTTTATCGTTCGTCTGCCCATGTCTTACGTGATGAGTATTCAGCCGGATGCAAGCCTTACCAATATCGGACTGGCAGCTCCATGTGCTACTATCTTTGGAATTGTGATTAATGTGGTTTTCTTTGTTCACTATTCCAGGAGTACAAAGAAAAAATATTAAAGACACAAGCCTTTGTCGCAGGAATTGACGATGAAGGCTTTTCTTTTGCTTATGTCCGTTTAGAAAAAAATAAAAATACCAGAAAAAACATCCCCCCATGGGGCTTGTGGAGGAGTACATTACAATGATAAAATGTTAACACAAGCAAAGGAATCGTGAGATTGTTCGCAATTTCAAAGATTTCAGACTACGGGAGGTTTTATTAATGAAGAGGAAATTAATCGCAATCCTTTGTATGGTAACCATGTCAGCCGCTTTATTTGCGGGATGTGGAGGCGGTAATTCAGAGGAAGGTCAGGATAGTACGCAGGGAGAAGCCACTGCTTTGGACGGAGAGTCTGTCATTGTGACTATGCCCACCACTTCGGAGCCGGAGGCGGGATTTGATCCGGCTTATGGATGGGGTGCAGGAGAGCATGTGCATGAGCCGTTGATTCAGAGTACATTAACCACCACCACTAAGGATTTGAAAATTGATAAGGATCTTGCTACAGATTATTCTGTCAGTGAAGACGGTCTGACTTGGACAGTGGCAATCCGTGACGATGTGAAGTTTACAGACGGTGAGCCGCTTACGGCAGAAGATGTGGCATTTACCTATAACAACTGTGTGGAAAACAGCAGCGTCAATGATTTTACGATGTTAAAAGAAGCTGTGGCAGTGGATGATGCTACAGTGGAATTTCATATGAACACACCATTTTCCATCTGGCCTTATACCATGGCTACAGTGGGAATCGTGCCGGAACATGCCTATGATGAAAATTATGGACAGAACCCCATTGGTTCCGGACGCTATATTATGAAACAATGGGATAAAGGGCAACAGGTGATTTTCGAGGCAAATCCGGATTATTACGGTGATGAAGTGAAGATCAAAAAGCTGACCGTACTATTTATGGAAGAAGATGCTGCGCTGGCAGCAGCTATGGCTGGTCAGGTGGATGTGGCACATACAGCGGCATCTCTGGCCGAGCAGGAAATTGATGGCTACAGTCTGCTTCAAGTAAGCTCCGTGGACAACCGAGGAATCAATCTTCCCACCACGATGCCGGTGGAAAAGGACGGGATGGTATATGGAAATCAGGTGACCTCAGACATTGCCATCCGCAGAGCCATGAACATCGGCATCGACCGGGAAGAGATGATTGAGAATGTATTAAACGGATACGGAACACCGGCATACAGTGTCTGCGATAAATTGCCATGGTACAGCGATGAGGCAGAGGTTGCCTACGATCTGGAAGGCGCCAAAAAAATCTTAGATGATGCCGGATGGGTGGAAGGCGATGATGGCATCCGTCAAAAAGACGGTGCGAAGGCGGAGTTTACGTTGATGTTTAATCCGGATGATTCTGTCCGCCAGTCTCTGGCAGAGGATTTTGCCAATCAGTGTAAGGCACTGGGAATTGCAGTGACTACAGAAGGTGCCGGTTGGGATGTGGCATACGACAAAGCTCAGTCACAGCCTCTTGTATGGGGCTGGGGAGCACATACTCCTATGGAAGTGTATAATATCTATCATTCTCTGCCGGATACGGGAAGTGCTGAGTATTCCCCTTACGCCAATGAGACGGTGGATACTTATATGGATGAGGCTCTTCAGGCAGATGATCTGGATACTTCCTATGAGCTTTGGCAAAAGGCCCAGTGGGATGGAACTACAGGAATCACCCAGGAAGGAGATATTCCCTGGATTTGGTTTTGCAATGTGGATCACCTTTACTATGTGAGGGATGGTCTTCAGGTGGCAGAGCAGAAAATTCATCCTCATGGACATGGATGGTCTATTGTAAATAATGTGGATCAGTGGTCCTGGGGAGAATAAACGAAAGGATTTTTCGGGTAAGCTGTAGACACACTCTGTTACAGACAGAGTGTGTTTTCCGCGTTTTTTCATTATCTGAAAAAGAGGAGGAAATTTTGAAAGGAACAAAAGTACAATTTATTAGTAAAAACTTTATAAGGATGATTTTGTTGTTGATTGCAGTCAGCATTGTCACATTCACTCTTGTGTCCATTTCTCCCATTGATCCTCTCTCAGCCAATGTGGGGCAGGCTGCCCTTGGCTCAATGAGTCAGGAACAGAAGGAAAAGTTGGAAGAATACTGGGGTGTCAACGAGTCGCCAGTACAAAGATATTTGAACTGGGCGGGGGATTTTGTGAGAGGCGATATGGGAGTTTCTCTTTTGTACCGTCAGCCTGTGACGAAAGTCATAGCAGTGAAATTGTCAAATTCCCTGTTTCTTATGGCAATTGCCTGGGCCATATCGGGAGTACTGGGATTTATGTTAGGCGTTCTTTCCGGAGCCTTTCGGGGCACCTGGTTGGACAAGTTGATTCAGGGGTATTCCCTTCTCATTGCAAGTACACCCGTATTCTGGCTGGCGTTGCTCTTACTTTTAATTTTTGCAGTATGGATGAAATTGCTGCCTATTGGCCTTAGTGTCCCCATCGGTGTGGAGGCCAGCGGCGTCACCTTTTTCGATCGGGTGCAGCACGCAATTTTGCCGGCGATTACCCTGAGTATCACGGGCGTGTCTAACATTACGCTGCACACCCGGGAGAAAATGATCGACGTAATGGAAAGCGATTACATGCTTTTTGCCCAGGCTCGTGGAGAGAGCCGCTGGTCCATGATTCGTCGTCATGGACTTCGAAACATTATTCTGCCCGCATTGACGTTGCAATTTGCATCCATCAGTGAGATTATCGGAGGTTCTGTTCTGGTGGAGCAGGTATTTTCCTATCCGGGACTTGGACAGGCGGCAGTGGCGGCGGGAACAGGAAGTGATGTGCCGTTACTTCTTGGAATTACTCTGGTGACGGCTGCCATGGTGTTTCTGGGAAATTTCATTGCAAATATTTTATACGGAGTGGTGGATCCCCGTATGCGAAAAGGGGGTACAGTGTCATGAATCAGAGAAAGAAAACCCTTGTGATATTTGTTGGGGCAGTGCTATTTCTGGTGGTGGTTACGGTGGCTGGCGTGTTTTGTTATGATGCCGCCAGAGTGACAGACTTTTCCAGAAAGAATCTGTCGCCCTGTGGACAATATCTGTTTGGGACGGACTGGATGGGACGTGACATGCTCACCAGAACGCTGACAGGACTTTCCATGAGTATTTTGATAGGTATGTGTGCAGCAAGTATTAGTGCCATTATTGCCTTTGTGTTGGGCGTTATGGCAGCAGTGCTGGGCAACAAAGTGGATTCTGTGATTTCTTTTCTCATTGATATGATTATGGGAATTCCCCATATTTTGCTGTTGATTTTGATTTCCTATGCCCTGGGAAAAGGATTTAAGGGGGTTATGCTGGGGGTGGCATTGACCCATTGGCCCTCCCTTGCCAGAGTGATCCGGGGTGAGGTACTCCAGTTGAAGAACAGTCAGTATATTCAGGTGGCATATCGCCTGGGTCATAGTAAGATGAAGGTGGCTATGAAACATATGGTTCCCCATCTGCTTCCTCAGTTTATCGTGGGACTGATCTTAACATTTCCCCATGCCATTTTACATGAGGCAAGCATCACCTTTCTGGGCTTTGGATTGTCGGCGGAGCAGCCTGCCATTGGAATTATTTTGTCGGAGAGTATGAAATATCTGATTACTGGAAAATGGTGGCTGGCAGTACTGCCAGGTATTATGCTGGTGCTGACTGTGGTGCTGTTTGACGTGGCAGGAGGTTCTCTGAGAAAAATCCTGGATCCTTCCAGTGCACATAATTAGGAGGTGGGAAGATGAGTTGTCAGGAAAAACATCATATATTGGAAATCAGTAATCTTTCGGTGTCCTTCCGTCAGTACGACCGGGGAACAAACCAGATCAACCTTCCCGTCATTACCAATCTGAATGTATCTGTCCACGATGGGGAAATTGTGGCTGTGGTTGGTTCCAGTGGTTCTGGAAAGAGTCTGCTGGCCCATGCCATTTTGGGCATTCTGCCCTACAATGCCAGTCTGGCGGGGGAAATCTATTTTAATCAGGAGCTTCTCACAGAAGAAAGAAAAAAACAGGTGCGGGGCAAGGAGATTGCCCTGGTGCCTCAGAGTGTCAACTATCTGGATCCTCTGATGAAGGTGGGGTTGCAGGTGAGAAATGGTGACAAGTCTCCCGGTGTGATGGAGCGGATGAAAGCTCTGTTTCGCAAATATCATCTGGAGCAGGAGACAGAAAACCTGTATCCTTTTGAGTGCTCCGGCGGAATGAGCCGAAGAATTTTACTGTCCACGGCATTGATGGGAAATCCACGGCTGATTATTGCCGATGAGCCCACGCCGGGTATGGAACTGTCTCTGGCAAAGAAGGCCATGGAAGATTTTCGCCAGTTTGCCGATGAGGGAAATGGAGTGCTTTTGATTACACATGATATTGAGCTGGCCTTGGAGGTGGCAGATCGGATTGTGGTGTTCTACGCAGGAACTACAGTGGAGGAAGCCCTGGTGTCCGACTTTGAGTCGCTGGAAAAGCTGCGTCATCCTTATACCAAGGCATTGTGGCGTGCCATGCCCAGAAATGGTTTTGAGACCATTCCAGGCAGCCAGCCTTATGTGAAGGAGCTGCCTGAGGGCTGCGTGTTTGGACCAAGGTGTCCGCTATTTTCAGAGGAATGTGAGGGAGAAATCCCGGAACGAGTGGTAAGATGTGGTACTGTGCGCTGCATCAAATGCGAGGAAGACCATTCTCATCATCATCACGGAAGAGAGGAGGCACATACCCATGCTGGAAGCTAAAAACCTTGTATTTTCTTATACGAAAGAGGGAAAGCCAGTGGTGGACCATGTGAGCTTTCAGGTGGCCCCTGAAGAACGTGTGGGAATGCTGGCACCCAGTGGTTTCGGCAAGACCACTCTGATGAAGCTGGTAGGAGGCTATATGCTGCCCGATGAAGGAGAAGTTCTGGTGGATGGTAAGCCTTTGCCTGAAAAGGGGTATTGTCCTGTGCAGATGATCTGGCAGCATCCGGAGAAGTCCGTAAATCCCCGGCTGAAGATGAGAGAAGTGCTGGCAGAAGGAGATCAGATTGAAGATCGGATTATAGAAGGTCTTGGTATTGAAGAAGACTGGAAAAATCGCTATCCTCAGGAGCTGTCCGGAGGAGAACTACAGAGATTTTGCATTGCCAGAGCGCTGGGAAAGGGAACCCGATATCTGATTGCTGACGAGATCAGTACCATGCTGGATTTGATTACCCAGGGGCAGATCTGGAATTTCCTGATTCGGGAGACGACAGAGAGAAAAATTGGAATGCTGATAGTCAGTCATAGCCAGGAGCTTCTGGACTATGTCTGTACCAGTCAGGTGGATTTGACTTTATAAAAAGATGGGGACGAAAGGCTAGAGAAACAGCCTTTTGTCCCCATTTTGGGTTCAGCCCATTTCCCGTGTCCCAAAAGAACACTGTCAGGAAGAGAAGGCGATACACTGCTTCATCTCTGTGCATAGAAGTAGGGACTTCTAGTATAAACTAAAAACACAAAAAACCACAAACTATCACAAGAAACCACATAATACCTTGACAATATGTGGATTCTTTTCTATAATACAGGTATAATCAATGCCATGATAAGAATAAGGAGGATCAATCCATGCTGAATGAATTAGAAATTAAGAAACAAATGTGTGAAATTGGAAAACGAGTGTATAATCGAAATATGGTTGCTGCCAACGACGGCAATTTTTCCGTGAAATTAAATGACAATGAGTTTTTATGCACCCCTACGGGAGTATCCAAAGGCTTTATGACACCGGAGTACATCTGTAAGGTAGATGCTCAGGGGAATGTGATTGAGGCAAACGAAGGCTTCCGTCCTTCCTCAGAGATTAAAATGCATATGCGTGTCTATGCTAAGAGACCCGATGTGGGTGCAGTGGTACATGCTCATCCCGCCTTTGCCACCAGCTTTGCCATTGCAGGTATTCCTCTGGCACAGCCGATTATGCCGGAAGCAGTGATTTCTCTTGGATGTGTTCCCCTTGCACCATACGGCACACCATCCACCATGGAGATTCCAGACAGTATCGAACAGTATCTGCCTCATTTTGACTCTGTTCTTCTGGAGAACCATGGCGCATTGTCCTGGGCAGCGGACCTGCTCACCGCATATCACAAGATGGAATCCCTGGAATTTTACGCAGAGCTTCTCTACAAAGCCAGAATGCTTGGTGGCCCTCAGGAATTTGACAAAGAAAATATGAAGAAACTGTATGGAATCAGAAGACAAATGGGTCTGAAAGGAAATCATCCCGCAGATGCCTGTCCGGGTAAGGAAGGCTTAAAATGCTATAAATGTGATTTTTGCAGATACGCTGAAGATTAGGAGGGATTTTGTGAGCGAGAAAGAAATCAGCGTATTGGCCTTTGATTTTGGTGCTTCCAGCGGAAGGGCGATTTTGGGTACTCTGAAAGATGAGAAAATCACCATGAAGGAAGTTCACCGCTTCTCCAATGATCCGGTGATGGTCAATGGGACCATGTACTGGGATACCATGCGGCAGTTCTACGAGATTAAACAGGGAATGATAAGGGCCAGACAGCAGGCGGAGTTTGAGAGTATTGGTATTGATACCTGGGGAGTGGATTTTGGACTGCTTAACAAGCATGGAGAGCTGATGGAAAGTGCTATCCACTATCGGGATGCCCGTACTCAGGGGATGATTGAGGATGTTTTTTCAAAGATACCAAAAAAGCAGCTCTATGAGATTACCGGCAATGAATTTATGTATTTCAACACCGTTTTTCAGATGAATGCGCTGCTTCAGAAGCGGCCCTGGATGATAGAACAGGCAGATAAGTTTCTCTTTACGCCGGATTTGTTTAATTATTTTCTGACTGGAAATATGAAGAGTGAGTATACCATGGCATCCACCTCATCCATGCTGGACATTCGGGAAAAATGCTGGTCCAAAGAAGTGATGGAGGCTCTAGGGATTCCGGAGCACATTTTTCCGGAAATCGTGGAGAGTGGCACAGTAATCGGAGGATTGAAGCCGGATATCTGTGAAGAGTTATCTATAGGACCAAAGAAGGTCATTGCAGTGGCATCTCACGATACCCAGAGTGCATCAGTGGCAGTCCCTACCCAGGAGGAAGACTTCATTTTCATAAGCTGCGGCACCTGGAGTCTCTATGGGACAGAGCTTCCTGGTCCTGTAATTGGTTCCAAGTCTTTGGAACTGAGTGTAACCAACGAAGGCAGCTACGGCGGAAAGGTAAATTTCCTGAAAAACATTACAGGTTTGTGGATGGTGCAGGAGAGCCGCCGTCAGTGGATGAGAGAAGGAGAGGAATACAGCTTTGGAGAGCTGGAAGAATTGGCAAAAGAGGCAAAGCCGTTCCAGAGCTACATTGATGTAAATGCCCCGGAGTTTATCCCTTCCGGAAATATGCCCCGGCGTATTCGGGAATTCTGCCAAAAGACAGGACAGCCTGTTCCTGAGTCAGTGGGAGAAATCATCTGCTGCATCAACCAGAGCCTTGCCATGACTTATCGAAATGTGTTGGAGAAGATTGAACTCTGCCTGGATAAGAAGTATCACCGTATCCATATGATAGGCGGAGGTATCCAGAGCAAGATGCTGTGCCAGATGACGGCAAATGCCACCAACTGTGAGGTGATGGCAGGTCCAGTGGAAGCTACAGCCCTGGGAAATCTGACAGTACAGTTTATGGCATTGGGAGAAATCCGGGATATTAAGGAAGCCAGAGAAATCGTTGCGCGGTCAGAAGAGGTAAAGATTTATCAGTCTCAGAATCACAGTGATTGGGATTGTGCCTATGCAGACTTCAAAAAGATTATTAAAAGCTAAATGTATATAATTCAAACAATTACAGCAGGGGAGGATTCCAGAGATGTTAGCATTGGAGAGAAAGAATCTGATTTTGGAAAAGCTTCAGAGAGAGAAAATGGTGGTTGTCAGTGAGTTGAGCAGAGAATTTGAAGTGTCCGAGGAAACCATCCGAAGAGATCTGGAGAAACTGGAGAAGGAAGGCCTGGCGGTAAAAAGCTACGGCGGAGCTACCATCGGAGAAAACGTCAATTCTGAGTTGCCCTATATGGTGCGCAAAAAGCAAAATGTGGACGGAAAACAGAGAATTGCCCGCCTCACTGCGGAATTGATTCAGGATGGTGATCATATCATGCTGGGGGCCAGCTCCACTGCTGTCTGCATCGCCAAAATCTTAAAATCCAAAAAAGATCTGACCGTGGTTACCAACTCTCTGGAGGTCCTTCTGGAGCTTTCTGATATGCAGGGATGGAACGTGATTTCCACAGGAGGAAAATTAAAAGAGGGCTATCTGGCGCTGATCGGTTCCCGAGTCATATCCAGCATTCAACCCTATAATGTGGACAAAACTATCATTTCCTGCAAAGCTTTTGACTGTATCAAGGGATTTTCCGATTCCAGTGATGAAATATCCCAGATCAAACAGGCTATGCTGGCAGCTGGTAAGGAGCGGATTCTGGCAGTGGATTCTACTAAGTTTGGTAAACTGGCATTTTCCCGCATTGGTGCTTTAGAAGACATCGACATAATCATAACAGATAAAAAACCTGAGAACTGGATTTTGGAGAATCTGCAAAATGCCAACGTGGAATGCTTGTATCCGGAGTAAAAGCGGTGGGAAAAATCTTAAAAGATATTTGAAAATTGGTTGCTATATGATATCATATTAGAGCGTGTCAGAATTTCTGCGAGGAGATTTTTGCACGCTCTAATCATATAGTAAATATTGGAGCAGGTCCTGTCAGACCATACAGGCGAGATGGGACAAACTTATATTTGGAGGAAAGCATGAGTATATTAAATGTAGAACATCTCTCCCACGGATTTGGGGACAGGGCTATTTTTCAGGATGTATCCTTCCGTCTTCTGAGGGGAGAACACATTGGTCTTGTGGGAGCCAACGGAGAAGGAAAATCCACATTTTTCAATATTGTGACAGGTAAACTGATGCCCGACGAGGGCAAGGTGGAGTGGGCGAAGGATATCCGTATTGGTTATCTGGATCAGCACACGGTACTTACCAAGGGAATGACCATCCGCGATGTTTTAAAATCCGCCTTTGAATATCTTTTCGAGTTGGAGGCACGGATGAATGTGATTTGTGACCAACTGGGGGAAGCTGATGAAGACACTATGATGAAATTGATGGATGAACTGGGAAGTATTCAGGATACCTTGACTCTCCACGATTTTTATATCATCGATGCCAAGGTGGAGGAAGTGGCGAGAGCCTTAGGGCTTCTGGATATTGGACTGGATAAAGACGTTACAGACTTAAGCGGAGGTCAGCGAACGAGGATCCTTCTGGGAAAATTGTTGCTGGAGAAGCCGGATATTCTTCTTTTGGATGAGCCAACCAATTATCTGGACGAAGAACATATTAATTGGCTGAAACGTTATCTGACGGAATATGAGAATGCCTTTGTTTTGATTTCCCATGACATACCATTTTTAAATGAAGTGGTAAACATCATTTATCATATGGAAAATCAGGAACTGAACCGCTATGTGGGAAATTATGAGGATTTCCGAAAGGTTTATGAAGTAAAGAAAGCACAGTTGGAGGCTGCCTATAAGAAACAGCAGCAGGAAATCAGTCAGCTAAAGGATTTTGTTGCCCGTAACAAAGCAAGGGTTGCCACCAGAAATATGGCAATGTCTCGTCAGAAAAAGCTGGATAAAATGGAAGTAATTGAGTTGGCAGCAGAGCGTCCAAAGCCGGAATTTCACTTCAGACTGGGTCGTACACCAGGCAAATACATTTTTACCACCAAAGATTTTATCATTGGATATGAAGAACCTCTTTCCAAACCCCTGAATATTTCTCTGGAACGGGGACAGAAAATTGCTCTCACCGGAGCCAACGGAATTGGAAAGACCACATTGATTCGAAGCATTCTGGGATTGGTAAAGCCCATCTCAGGAACCTGCGAGCTGGGGGAAAATCTGGCGGTGGGTTATTTCGAGCAGGAGGCTAAGCCAGACAATAAGATCACCTGCATTGATGAGATATGGGAGGAATTTCCATCCTACACCCAGTATGAAGTGCGCTCTGCTCTTGCAAAATGCGGTCTGACCACCAAGCATATTGAGAGTCAGGTGCGAGTGTTAAGCGGCGGTGAGCAGGCGAAAGTGCGTCTGTGCAAGCTGGTAAACCGGGATACCAATGTTCTGATGCTGGACGAGCCTACCAATCATCTGGATGTGGATGCCAAGGATGAATTAAAGCGCGCCCTTCAAGAGTACAGAGGAACGCTGCTTTTGATTTGCCATGAACCGGAATTCTATCAGGATATTGTCAACGAAGTATGGGACTGTTCCAAATGGACCACCCGGATTATTTAGGATAGCAAGTGGAAATCTTTGGATGTTCCATTGTCCAGCGGTTCACATAATCAGAATTTGTATTCGGCATCTTAAGATTAAAATGCCCAGGGCATTTCTCCCTTAATGGGGATAAGTGTCCTGGGCATTTCTAATTTTGTGGAAAGCTATGGCCGCGGCCATGCCAATGAGGGCAATAACACCGGAGATTGCAAAGACATACAGATATCCCCTGTCGGGAAACTGATCCAAAACCCAGCCGGAAATGTAATAGTAAAAGGCATCCGGAGAGTACGCCAGGAAGGATACAATACTGAGAGCTAATCCGGATAGATAAGGCGGCAGGTCTGTTTCACTGATTAATACCAGTGACATACTTTTTCCCAGCGGAACAAAGAAGCAAATGCCGATGATACAGGCGATGGTTCCTAATGCATTGTCCGAAAAGAGCCAAACCATAAGAAAGATGACAATGGCATACAGCAAAAAAGAGCCCTTGATCAGGTGAATAGCAGTATGCATCCGGTCTGTAATTTTTCCGGCTATGGGTGCCGCAAGCAGTACCAATATGTATACCCTTAAAATCGTGATCAGATTCACAAGTCCGGAGGGCAGATCAAACTTGTTGGACAGATACGGTAAGGTATAAGTCAGATTGGAGAAATTTACATAGTTGGCGAAAATAATCAACACAGCCAGCCAGATCTGCTTATTTCCCAAAATCTGCTGCAAGGCCCATTTATCAAAAAGACGACCTGTTTTCTCCGGAATGGGAATGGCGGGAAGAAACAGTGTGATTCCCAAAGCTCCCATAAGATTCAGCACCGTAAAATATAAAAGCAAAGCCCGAAGCTCCATTACCGGGTCTCTAAAATAAGAAGTAAGTTGAAATGCAATCAATGCAAATCCGCTGCCCAGTATGCTGGAGAAAATATAAAACTTGGCAAAGGCTTCTCCCTGATGGTGCTGACCTCCTACATTTTGCATTACTGTCAGATAAGCAGGGTAGAAAGTGGCGTTGACCAGAAAGCCTGCCGCTCCAAAAATGATAAGCAGCACGGGATAAGGCGGTATGAACATCAAAATCAACGACAGAGATCCGATGATAATCAAGGAGCCAACCATCAGAAATTTGGTGGTAAATCTACTCTGAAACAAGGTACCGCACAGGTAAGCAACCATGGACAAAATGCCGCAGACGCTGAAAATCTGTCCGATTTGTGTGTTGTTGATGGCAAAACCATACTGCACAGAGGAGTAGTACAGAGATTTCATAAGTTGCAGATTATAAATTGCATAATAAGAAATGGCGATTACAATCAGAGTGAGATTTGGATTTTTCTTCTTATTCAGCATGAAAAGTTCCCCCTAAAACATAAATACTTCTTTCCTCATACTAAAAAATCAGGGTAGAATTGTCAACAAAATTTCTGTTGTTTTGTGAAAAAATCAGGGCGATTTTGGGATGTATTTTCACAGAAAACAGATGAGTGAAAAAAACTTAAAAAGTGCACAAAAGATAGCTTTGTTTTTATATGTTTTTGATATTGAAATTTTAGAAAAATCTTGTTAAAATTGTTGAAAACGATTTCAAAATATAATCAATCATAAGGAGAAAAGAAATGAAAAAAGCGTTGAAAACAAAGGAAAATGAATTCCAAAAACGATTTCAAAAACATTATGATGAATTGAAATGGCTGTATTGTGAGCTCTATCAGAATCAGATGTGGGCTTTTGAGGATCTGTGCAGGAATCTGGAAAACTGGTATAAAGATCGCAAGGCATCTTTAAAAGCGTTGGACCGTACGCGTGAGCAGAACCCTCAATGGTATAAAAAAAATGATCTTCTGGGAATGCTGATGTATGTGAATGCCTTTGCAGGAACGCTGAAAGGAGTAGAGGAGAAGTTAGACTATATCCAGGAGTGTAACGTGAATTACCTACATTTAATGCCTCTGTTGTCCTCGCCCAAAGGAAGAAGCGACGGCGGATATGCCGTTGCAGATTTTCGTTCTGTGCAGGAAGAACTGGGAACCATGGAGGATTTGGAAGAATTGGCAGAGAAGTGCCATGAGAAGCAGATTAGTGTCTGCCTTGACTTTGTCATGAATCATACCTCAGAAGACCATGAGTGGGCAAAGCGTGCATTGGCAGGGGAAAAGGAGTATCAGGACCGCTATTTCTTCTATGACACATACGATATCCCGGCTCAGTATGAGCGCACCGTACCACAGGTATTTCCTACCACAGCACCGGGCAATTTCACCTGGAGAGACGATGTAAAGAAGTTTGTCATGACCACCTTTTATCCCTATCAGTGGGATCTGGACTACCGTAATCCGGTGGTATTCAATGAGATGGTTTATAATATGCTGTATCTGACTAACAAGGGCATCGATATCATCCGTCTTGACGCAGTTCCCTACATCTGGAAAGAATTGGGGACTCAGTGCCGAAATCTGCGTCAGGTACATACCATCGTGAGAATGATGCGTATGATCTGTGAAATTGTCTGCCCGGGTGTAATTTTGCTGGGCGAGGTGGTGATGGAGCCGGAGAAGGTGGTTCCTTACTTTGGAACTGTGGAGAAGCCGGAGTGCCATATGCTGTACAATGTGACCACCATGGCAACTACCTGGCATACCGTGGCCACAAGAGATGTGCGCTTGTTGAAGAGACAGATGGATATTGTAAACGGATTGCCGAAGGATTATGTGTTCTTAAATTACCTGCGCTGTCATGATGACATTGGCTGGGGACTGGATTATCCATGGCTTCGCAATTTCGCCATCGAAGAGGTTCCGCATAAGAAATACTTAAGTGACTTCTTCACCGGACAATTCCCGGGCTCTTTTGCAAGAGGAGAGCTTTACAATTCTGACCCCACTTCCGGAGATGCCCGTCTCTGCGGAACGACTGCTTCTCTCTGCGGTATTGAGAAGGCAGGCTTTGAGGAAGATGCAGAGGCATCTTGGCGTGGCGTCAATCTGGATTTGATGCTGCACACGTATATGCTGACTCAGTCCGGAATTCCGGTGCTGTATAGTGGAGACGAAATTGGCCAGGTCAATGATTACACTTACCATGAAGATCCGGACAAATGGGAGGATTCCCGCTATCTTCACAGAGGCGATTTCCGCTGGGATCTGGAGAAATATCGCAGCGAAGAAGGTACTGTACAGCAGAGAATGTTTGACACGCTGACTCAACTGGAAGAGATTCGTGCCAAATATAACGTATTCTCCTGTGAGAGTACAGTGTACACGGTAGACACCTGGGATGACTCCATTCTGGGAATCATCCGCGTCAACGGCGATGAGAAACTGGTTGCATTGTTTAATTTCAGCGAGTATGATAAAGTGGCATGGATCAATGAGGAAGATGGAATGTATCAGGATTTGATCTCTGGAAGAGAAATGGAAGCCAGAGGAGTGCAGATTCCGGCTTATGGATATTACTGGCTTATGCGGAAAAATGGGAAATAGAAAATTTTTGCTTGAAAGAAACACAAAGTAGGAGGGAATATCAGTGACAATCAAGGAAATCGCCAGGTTGGCAGGAGTTTCCAACTCTGCCGTATCCCGTTACATGAATAGGGGCAGCTTAAGCGACGATAAAAGAGAAAAGATTAAGAAAGTGATTGAGGAGACTAATTATATTCCCTCTTCTTATGCCCGGGCCATGAGGACCAGAAAAAGCAACCAGATCGGAGTGATCGTGCCGAAAATCAATTCAGAGTCTGTCTCTCGGGTGGTATCGGGAATCAGCAAAGTATTAAATGAAGCAGGCTACAATTTTCTCTTGGCAGATACGGACCGGAGCCTTGAGAAGGAACTGGAGTATCTGGAAGTATTCCGTCAGGGACAGATTGACGGCGTGATTTTCATGGCCACCATTGTCACCAAAAAGCATATCGAGCACTTGAGGGAGCTGCAAAAGCCTCTGGTTCTGGTGGGACAAAACATACCGGAGTTTGCTTGCGTCTATCATGACGATTATATGGCAGCCTACCAGATGACAAAGACTCTTTTGGATACAAAATGCAAACGGTTTGCCTATATCGGCGTTACAGAGAAAGATGTGGCTGCAGGTAAATCCAGAAAGGAAGGAATGCTGCGGGCCGCCAGGGAGCATGATTTGAAAGAAGAAGATATTGTCATGGCCATATCAGACTTTACCATGGAATCTGGAAGAACAGCTATGAGGGAGCTTTTGCAGCAGGCACCGGATATTGATGGAGTATTTTGCGCCACTGATTCTATCGCCATTGGTGCCATGGATTACCTGAAGGAAATCCACAGAAGAATCCCAAAGGATGTGAAAATCTGCGGAATCGGAGATAAGAAGGTCTCCAGACTGATCACACCAAAGCTGACCACTGTCCATTATTATTACAAGACAAGCGGAATTGAGGCTGCCAACATGCTGTTGGATAGAATCCAGACAGAAGAACAGCCCACCAAGCATACCATGCTGGGATATGAGCTTCGTATACAGGATACGATATAAAATATAGATTGATTATAATTTGAAGATGAGAAAGAAGGAATTGGGATATGCACGAGGTATCTCAGTTCCTTTTTTGTAGCTTTTTGGGCGGAACAAAGATTATTTATGGTGATTTGTTTGTATCAAAAAGGGTACCATGTTAGTGAGAGATGTTCCTGTTGATTTTTTGATTGTTCTGGTATACTATATATTGTGCGCGTGATATTAACAAAACACAATATATGCTTTATTCCTACATAGGGACAGAAAAGGAGGACTATGATGAATGTAAGAAAAAGAAGCGGAAAAATTGTACCATTTGATGAGAAGTTTATATCCAGAGCCATAGCTCTGGCTTCTGCTGCAGCAGGAGAGCTGAGTCAGGAGAAGGTGCAGAAGGCTACTGATATTACCGTGTCCAAGCTGACGGATATGAATCAGAAAGTGGTGGATATTGAGAAAATACAGGATACTGTAGAAGATACATTATTTGAACAGCGTCACTATAAAACAGCCAAAGCCTACATTCTCTATCGAATCGAAAAGGAGAAAGAGAGAAACAGCGATGACTGGAAAGAAGGGATTTTGAGCAGAGAATTTTTAAGCCCATATAAGCATGCTCCCAATCCCATGGAGCAGTTGGGCGCTTTTGTCTACTCTCGAACTTATTCCAGGTATCTGTCCAAATTCGGCCGACGGGAATTCTGGTGGGAAACGGTGCGCCGGGCGGTGGAATATAACTGTTCTCTGGCTCCAACCTCTCGAACGGAGGCAGAGAAGCTATACGATAACATCTATCATCTGCGGCAATTTCTCTCAGGGCGAACCCTGTGGGTGGGAAATACCTCTGTGGCAGAGGAGTATCCCATGGCAAATTACAACTGTGCCTTTGAGGTAATTGATGATTTTCATGCGTATCACGATTTGTTTTATCTGCTCATGGTGGGCAGCGGCGTAGGTGTACGTGTGCTGAAGGAGGATGCGCAGAAGCTTCCGAAAATTCGTACGGACATAAAGATTTTGCACAAGGCCTATGAGGGGTGCCCGGTGGAGGAGAGACTGGAATTTACAGAACTGTCTTTTACCAGAGATATTGCAACCATTACCATCGGAGACTCCAAGGAGGGTTGGGCGCAGGCCTTGGATCACTATTTTCAGATTATGACTAATAATGAATATCTGAAGATTCGAAAGATTATTGTGGTTTATGATTCTATCCGTCCACGGGGAGAGAGATTAAAGCGATTTGGAGGTACTGCCAGCGGTTATGGTTCCATGATGACTATGTTGGATAAGATACACAAGGTGATTCGGGCAGCAGGCTCCAGATCCGGTGAGAAAAAGACACAGCTTTTGCCCATTGACCTGCTGGATATCGCAAATATTATTGGTGAAAATGTGGTTTCCGGGGGAGTGCGCCGGACTTCTGAGATTGGGCTGATTGATGCTGATGATTCTGCCTGCATCGAGGCAAAAAGTCATCTGTATCATCAGATCAATGGCAGATGGGTGCTGGACAAATCCATTGCCCACAGACAGATGAGTAACAATTCCATCTATTATCGAAAAAAGCCCACCAGAGAACAGCTTCACTGGCACTTAAAGCAGATGCGCTATTCCGGAGAACCTGGATGGATCAATGAGGAGGCTGGCAGAAAGCGGCGTCCCAATTTCAACGGCTGTAACCCTTGCGGGGAGATTTTGCTTGACAGCCACGGATTGTGTAATCTCACTACGGTGAATGTGATGAGTTTTGTAGAAGACGGTGTATTGGACGAAAAGAGGCTTTTGGAAGCACAGCGGCTTTCTGCCAGGGCTGGATATCGGATGACCTGCCGGGAGCTGGAGATTCATCGCTGGAATCAGGTACAGCAGAGGGACCATCTTCTGGGCTGTTCTCTGACTGGCTGGCAGGATATGATCAATGCCACAGGAATGGAGCGCGAGGTACAGATACAGCTTCTGGAGAAATTGCGTCACGCGGCTCATGAGGCAGCTCAGGATTTTGCGGCCAGACTTGGAGATACGGCGCCGCTTCTTATAACCACCATTAAGCCGGAGGGTACGCTGTCGCTGCTTCCCACTGTATCAAACGGAGTGCATTATTCTCATTCTCCCTATTATATCCGCCGCATCCGTATCAGTGCTTCAGATCCCTTATGTAAGGTCTGTGAGGATCTTGGATATCCAGTGCTTCCAGAGGTGGGACAGGACCGGGAGAATCCAACAACAAAAGTGGTGGAATTTCCGGTAAAAGCTCCGGTCGGCCTTGTAAAAGCCGATGTGTCCGCTATTCAGCAGTTGGAAAATTACAAAATGTTTATGAAACATTACGTGGACCACAATTGTTCCATTACTATCCATGTGCGGGACGGAGAGTGGGAAGATGTGGAACAGTGGGTGTGGGACAACTGGGATGAGATTGTGGCATTGTCCTTCTTGAGTTACGATGACAATTTCTATGAATTGCTTCCCTATGAGGAAATTGATCAGGAAGAATATGAGCGAAGAAAAGCTGCCATGGCGCCCTTTAACCCCTCTTTACTGACAAAATATGAGCATGAGGAGACAGAACTGGATCTTGGAGATGCCGAGTGTGCCAACGGAGTCTGCCCGGTGCGATAACATGTGATAAGAATAATAGAAGAATGCCTGCAAGGCATGCATAGTAATAGAATAGAAGTATTAGACAATGGGAAATCCTCTGGGGTATGATAGAATCAATATCTGGCAGATATCAGATATAACTGTACTCTGGGGATTTTCTATTTAGCGTGGAAGGATTTATCTTTTTGTGAATTAAAAATCTTCTATATAATAT
>CAMQZX010000039.1 GCA_947039785.1 uncultured Lachnospiraceae bacterium
TGTTTTCCCTCAATCTTTTTATCCCAATAGCTAATTATACTCTCTCCCTAAATAGGTGTCAATTTCACCTTAATAAATTTCACATACATTATAATTGTAAAAATCCAGTACTAGAATTCGCAAAGGGACAGAGTGCTCAAACACTCTGTCCCTTATCTTTACTCTTCTTCAGATTTGTCTGTTTCTTCCAGATCATCCTCAGATTCTTCCGGCTCATCTGCATCATCTTCATTCAGAGCAATCAGTTCATCCATGTCCTCATCGTCCATTTCATCCAGAACCAAATCATCTTCCATAATCAGTTCTTCCTCATCATCGAACATCAACTCATCATCTTCTGCCATATCAGAATCCAGCTTTACTTCACTGTAACGCTTCATACCTGTTCCGGCAGGAATCAATTTACCGATAATTACATTTTCCTTCAAGCCAATCAATGGATCAATCTTGCCCTTGATGGCTGCCTCTGTCAATACTTTGGTGGTCTCCTGGAAGGAAGCGGCAGACAGGAAGGAATTGGTTGCAAGAGAAGCCTTTGTGATACCAAGCATTACCTGCTTACCTTCAGCCGGCTCTTTGCCTTCTTCTTCCATAGCTTTATTTACATCTTCATATTCCAGAACATCTACCAGTGTACCCGGCAGGAACTCGGTATCTCCGTTGTTCTCAATACGAACCTTCTTCAGCATCTGACGAACGATAACCTCGATATGCTTATCGTTGATATCCACACCCTGCAGACGATATACACGCTGTACCTCGCGGATCATATAATCCTGTACAGCACGGATACCTTTAATCTTCAGGATATCGTGAGGATTCACACTACCTTCTGTCAGTTCATCACCGGCCTCGAGAACCTGTCCGTCCATAACCTTGATACGTGAACCGTATGGAATCAGATAAGTCTTAGACTCACCACTCTCATTGTCGGTAACTGTGATCTCACGCTTCTTCTTCGTATCGCTGATGGAAGCGACACCAGGAATCTCTGTGATGATGGCAAGACCTTTCGGCTTTCTCGCCTCGAAAAGCTCCTCCACACGAGGAAGACCCTGTGTGATATCTCCACCAGCCACACCACCAGTATGGAAGGTACGCATGGTCAACTGTGTACCTGGCTCACCGATAGACTGAGCAGCGATAATACCTACGGATTCTCCAATCTGTACAGGCTCACCGGTTGCCATGTTGGCTCCGTAACATTTTGCACAAACACCGATGTGGCATTTACAGGTCAAAATGGTACGAATCTTCACTTTATCAATGGAACCACCTTCAGCGTTAACGCCTTCCTTCATAACTCTGGCAGCACGCTTCGGTGTGATCATATGGTTTGCTTTTACAATAACTTCGCCATCTTTATTCTTGATGGTCTCGCAGGCATATCTTCCTGTGATACGCTCCTGAAGACTCTCAATCTCCTCACGGCCTTCCATGAAGGCTTTTACATACATTCCGGGAATCTCTCCCTGGCCTTCACAGCAATCCACTTCACGAACAATCAAATCCTGAGATACATCAACAAGACGTCTTGTCAGGTAACCTGAGTCGGCAGTACGCAGAGCGGTATCCGACAGACCTTTACGAGCTCCATGGGCAGACATGAAGTACTCCAATACGTCCAGACCCTCACGGAAATTGGACTTGATAGGCAGCTCGATGGTATGACCTGTTGTATCGGCCATCAATCCACGCATACCTGCCAGCTGCTTAATCTGCTTATCGGAACCACGGGCACCGGAGTCAGCCATCATGTAGATGTTGTTATACTTATCCAGACCGCCCAACAGCTTCTTAGTCAGCTCATCATCGGTAGCTTTCCAGGTTTCCACAACCTCTTTGTAGCGCTCTTCCTCTGTGATCAGACCACGCTTGTAGTTTCTGGTAATCTTATCCACAGTATCCTGAGCCTGCTGAATCAGCTCTGGCTTTTCAGGCGGCACGGTCATATCAGAAATGGATACGGTCATGGCCGCTCTTGTGGAATATTTGTAACCCATGGATTTGATATCATCCAGCACTTCTGCTGTCTTGGTTGCTCCATGAGTGTTGATAACTTTCTCAAGAATCTGCTTTAAGCCCTTCTTACCAACGTGGAAGTCCACTTCCAGAAGCAGCTCATTCCCAGGAATACTTCTGTCCACAAATCCCAAATCCTGAGGCAGGATTTCGTTGAACAGAAATCTTCCCAAAGTAGATTCCACATTGCCTGTCAGAATACTTCCATCCGGCATCTCTTTGCTGCAGCGAACTTTAATTTTAGACTGCAGTGTGATCTCGCTGTTTTCATAAGCAAGAATTGCTTCGTTTACGTTGTGGAAGGCTTTGCCTTCTCCCGGATATCCAGGTCTTTCCTGAGTCAGATAGTAAATACCAAGGACCATATCCTGAGAAGGAACGGCCACAGGACCACCATCCGATGGTTTCAGCAGGTTGTTTGGTGAAAGCAGAAGGAATCTGCACTCTGCCTGAGCTTCCACAGACAGCGGAAGGTGAACCGCCATCTGGTCACCGTCAAAGTCCGCGTTGAAAGCAGTACATACAAGGGGATGAAGCTTAATGGCTTTACCTTCTACCAGTGTAGGTTCAAATGCCTGAATACCAAGTCTGTGCAGTGTAGGGGCACGGTTCAGCATAACAGGATGCTCCTTAATTACATCTTCCAGAATATCCCATACTGCCGGCTCCAGCTTTTCTACCATCTTCTTGGCATTTTTAATGTTGTGAGAAGTTCCATTGGCAACCAGTTCTTTCATAACAAAAGGTTTAAACAGCTCAATGGCCATCTCCTTGGGCAGACCGCACTGGAAAATCTTCAGTTCCGGCCCAACCACGATAACGGAACGTCCCGAGTAGTCAACACGCTTACCTAACAGGTTCTGACGGAAACGTCCTGATTTACCTTTCAGCATATCGGAAAGGGATTTCAGTGCTCTGTTTCCAGGACCTGTGACCGGACGGCCGCGACGGCCGTTATCGATCAGCGCATCTACTGCCTCCTGAAGCATTCTCTTCTCGTTGCGCACAATGATATCAGGCGCGCCCAGCTCCAGAAGTCTCTTCAGACGGTTATTTCTATTAATAATTCTTCTATACAGATCATTCAGGTCGGAGGTGGCAAAACGTCCGCCATCCAGCTGAACCATTGGACGCAAATCCGGCGGAATAACCGGAATTACAGTCATGATCATCCATTCCGGGCGGTTGCCTGAACCGCGGAAGGATTCTACTACTTCCAGCCTCTTAATAATTCTGGCACGTTTCTGACCGGTGGATTCCTTCAGACCTTTCTTCAGCTCTTCGGATTCTTTCTCCAGATCAATTTCCTCCAGAAGCTCCTTGATGGCCTCTGCTCCCATACCTACACGGAATTCATATCCGTAAGCTTCACGGGCTTCCTGATACTCTTTCTCTGTCAGTACCTGCTTATACATCAGTCCGGAGTCAGCGGGATCCAGAACAATATAGTTGGCAAAGTACAGAACCTTCTCCAGTGTTCTCGGGGACAGATCCAGAATCAATCCCATACGGGATGGAATTCCCTTAAAATACCAGATATGAGACACCGGAGCAGCCAGCTCAATGTGACCCATACGTTCACGACGTACAGCAGCTTTCGTTACCTCAACACCGCATCGGTCGCAGACTACACCTTTATAGCGGATCTTCTTATATTTACCGCAGTGACACTCCCAGTCCTTGCTGGGTCCAAAAATTCTCTCACAGAACAAACCATCTTTCTCTGGTTTCAGAGTTCGATAGTTGATTGTCTCAGGTTTTAATACCTCGCCTCTTGACCATTCGCGAATCTTCTCCGGGGACGCCAGTCCGATTTTAATTGCATCGAATGTCATAGGCTGATAGACTTCCTGCTTATTTGTTGTCTCTGTCATCTAAGATTCCCCTTTCTACTCTTCGTCAAGAGTATCATCTTCTAAATCAACAAACACTTCTTCTTCCATATCATCTTCTTCCACATCAACCAGTTCTTCACCTTCGAATTCCTGCTTGGTGTAGCCATAAGCTCCATAGGCTTCTTCTTTGTCCTGTCTGCGGCTCTCGCCCTCAATTACAGAACGAAGATCTGTATCGCCATATTCAGCTGTCTCCATGATTTCAACCTCAGTGTGGTCCTCACGCAGCACGCGCACATCCAGACCAAGGGATTGCAGCTCTTTCAGAAGTACTTTGAAGGATTCCGGAATACCTGGCTCCGGAATGTTGTCGCCCTTGATAATTGCTTCGTAAGTCTTCACACGGCCAACCACATCATCCGACTTCACAGTCAGAATCTCCTGCAGTGTGTAAGAAGCACCATAAGCCTCCAGGGCCCAAACCTCCATCTCTCCGAAACGCTGTCCGCCGAACTGAGCTTTACCGCCCAACGGCTGCTGCGTTACCAGTGAGTATGGACCGGTAGAACGTGCATGAATCTTATCGTCTACCAAATGATGCAGTTTCAGGTAGTGCATGTGTCCGATAGTTACAGGGCTGTCAAAATACTCACCTGTACGTCCGTCGCGGAGCCGCACTTTACCATCTCTGGAGAGAGGCACACCCTTCCAGAGCTCTCTGTGATCTCTATTCTCATCCAGGAACTCCATTACCTCAGGACGAAGTATATCCTGATATTTCTCACGGAACTCCTCGAAATCTTCCATATTTACATAATCGTTGGCCAGATCCAGTGTATCCATAATGTCATTCTCATTAGCACCGTCGAATACAGGAGTAGCAACGTTAAATCCCAATGCTTTGGCAGCCAGGCTCAGATGAATCTCCAGGACCTGACCGATATTCATACGAGAAGGCACACCCAATGGGTTCAATACGATATCCAGAGGACGTCCATTTGGCAGGAATGGCATATCTTCCACAGGTAACACACGGGAAACCACACCCTTGTTACCGTGACGTCCGGCCATCTTATCACCTACGGAAATCTTTCTCTTCTGTGCAATATAGATACGTACGGACTGATTTACACCAGGAGACAGCTCATCGCCGTTCTCACGGGTAAACACCTTGGCATCCACAACAATACCATATTCTCCATGAGGAACCTTCAGAGAAGTATCACGTACCTCTCGGGCTTTCTCACCGAAAATGGCACGAAGCAGTCTCTCCTCAGCAGTCAGCTCAGTCTCTCCCTTAGGAGTTACCTTACCAACCAGGATATCTCCCGCGCGAACCTCAGCACCGATACGGATAATTCCGCGCTCATCCAGATCCTTCAGAGCATCATCACCCACACCTGGTACGTCACGGGTAATCTCTTCCGGTCCCAGCTTGGTATCACGGGCCTCTGCCTCATATTCTTCAATATGAACAGAGGTATATACGTCTTCCTGAACCAGACGCTCACTAAGCAGAACCGCATCCTCGTAGTTATAGCCTTCCCAGGTCATAAATCCAATCAGAGGGTTCTTACCAAGAGCCAGCTCTCCGTTGGAAGTGGAAGGGCCATCGGCGATAACCTGTCCGGCTTCCACATGCTCATCCTGGAATACGATTGGCTTCTGGTTGTAGCAGTTACTCTGGTTACTTCTCATGAATTTTGTCAGATGATACTCGTCTTTGGTACCATCGTCGTTTTTGATTACAATGTCTTTAGAAGTGGAACGGATTACCGTACCAGCCTTCTTAGCCACCACACAGACACCAGAGTCAACGGCTGCCTTTGTCTCAATACCAGTACCAACCACAGGAGCTTCTGTAATCAGAAGAGGTACTGCCTGACGCTGCATGTTGGATCCCATCAGCGCACGGTTGGCATCGTCGTTCTGCAGGAACGGAATCAACGCTGTGGCCACGGAGAACACCATTTTCGGAGATACGTCCATGTAATCAAACATATGTCTTTCGTATTCCTGAGTCTCTTCTCTGTAACGACCGGATACATTCTTATGAATAAAATGTCCATTCTCATCCAGCGGCTCATTGGCCTGTGCCACATGGTAGTTATCTTCCTCATCGGCTGTCATGTAAACTACTTCATCAGTTACACGTGGATTTTCCGGATCAGACTTATCCACTTTTCTGTAAGGAGCTTCCACAAATCCGTACTCATTGATACGGGCATAAGAAGCCAGTGAGTTAATCAGACCAATGTTAGGACCCTCAGGGGTCTCAATGGGGCACATTCTTCCATAATGGGAGTAATGTACATCTCGAACCTCAAATCCGGCTCTGTCTCGTGACAGACCGCCAGGTCCCAATGCAGACAGACGTCTCTTATGGGTCAGCTCACCCAGAGGGTTGTTCTGATCCATGAACTGTGACAACTGGGAAGAACCAAAGAACTCCTTCACTGCCGCAGTTACTGGTTTAATGTTAATCAGGGACTGGGGAGAAATACCCTCAATATCCTGAGTTGTCATTCTCTCACGAACCACACGTTCCAGTCTGGAAAGACCGATTCTGTACTGGTTCTGAAGCAGCTCACCTACGGAACGGATACGTCTGTTTCCCAAATGGTCAATATCGTCATCGTTTCCAAGACCGTATTCCAGATGCATATTGTAGTTGATGGAAGCTAAGATATCTTCCTTTGTAATATGCTTGGGAATCAAATCGTGGATATCTCTTTTGATTGCTGCTTTGATATCTTCAATATTCTCATTTTCTTCCAGAATTTTTTCGAGCACAGGATAATATACTAATTCTGTAACTCCCAGTTCTGCCGGATCAACGTCCACGAAATTGGTGATATCAACCATCATACTGGACAGAACCTTCACCTTGCGTTCCTCTGTCTGAATCCATACGTAAGGAACAGCGGCATTCTGGATTTTATCGGCAAGCTCACGGTCAACCATGGTTCCTTCTTCTGCCAGAATCTCTCCTGTTGTGGCATCCACCACATCCTCTGCCAGAGGGAATCCACTGATACGATTGCGGAGCATTAATTTCTTATTAAATTTATAACGGCCTACTTTTGCCAGATCATATCTTCTGGGGTCGAAGAACATGCTCATGATCAAACTCTCAGCGCTGTCAACTGCCAAAGGCTCACCTGGACGAATCTTCTTGTACAATTCCAGAAGACCTTCCTGGTAATTGGTGGATGTATCCTTGCCAAAGCTGGCCAGAATCTTAGGCTCCTCACCAAAAAGATCAATGATTTCCTGGTTGCTTCCATAACCAAGCGCACGGATCAATACAGTGATGGGCACCTTTCTGGTTCTGTCCACACGCACATAAAATACATCGTTAGAGTCAGTCTCATACTCCAACCATGCACCTCTGTTTGGAATTACGGTACAGGAATACAGCTTCTTTCCAAGCTTATCATGGGCTATGGCGTAATAAATTCCAGGGGAGCGTACTAACTGACTTACAATAACTCGTTCCGCACCATTAATCACAAAGGTACCTGTAGCGGTCATCAAAGGCAGATCTCCCATGAAGATTTCATGTTCATTTATTTCGTCGTTCTCTTTATTAATAAGTCTCACTTTCACCTTCAAAGGTGCCGCATAAGTAACATCTCTCTCTTTACACTCATCGATGGAATATTTCACATCGTCTTCGCATAATTTGAAATCAATGAATTCAAGGCTGAGTTTTCCGCTGTAGTCGGTGATTGGAGAAATATCATCGAATACTTCATTCAGACCTGCGTCCAGGAACCACTGATACGAATCCTTCTGAACTTCTATCAGGTTTGGCATTTCCAGAACTTCCTTCTGTCTCTGGTAGCTCATGCGCATGCTTTTTCCGGTTTTTACAGAACGTATTCTGTTTTTTTCCATTGACGTTTCACCCCTGTTTTCTATAATATTTATTACAACATTGACCTACTGATAGGGACGTAGGCATATCTTGCCATAATAGTGCATTTTTTACTGTACCACAAATAAATCTTTATGTCAACATCAAAATTTAAAATCTTTTGTGGTTACTGTTCACAGCAACTTTTTGTGACATGTTTAACAAAGTAAAGCGTTGTCTTAAAACCAAAATAGCGGAGACTATCGGAAAAATCCAATAGACTCCGCCCTGATAATCAAAAGATTATTTCAGGTTAACTTTAGCACCTTCAGCCTCAAGTTTAGCCTTGATGTCCTCAGCCTCAGCCTTGGAAGCACCTTCTTTAACTACCTTAGGAGCACCGTCTACTACTGCTTTAGCTTCTTTCAGACCTAAACCAGTTACTTCACGAACAACTTTGATAACCTTAACTTTGTTTGGTCCAACTTCTGTCAGCTCTACATCGAACTCATCTTTCTCTTCCTCAGCTGCTGCTTCTCCGCCTGCTGCTGCAACTACAACACCTGCTGCTGCAGATACGCCGAATTCTTCCTCACAAGCTTTTACTAATTCATTTAACTCTAAAACTGTCAGCTCTTTGATCGCTGCGATAAACTCTTCTGTTGTCAACTTTGCCATTTTATTTTCCTCCATTTTTTATTTTATATTTATTAGAAATTATTCTGCCGCTGCCTGTTCTCCACCCTGCTGTTCAGCAATCTGATTAAGAACACGAGCCAAGTTGGAAATTGGTGACTGGATACTTCCAAGCAATTTGCCAAGTAATTCTTCTCTTGACGGTACATTGGACAGTGCCTCAACACCTGCTTTATCGTTGTAGTTTCCTTCTACAACACCTGCAATCAGTTCCAGTTTAGGATTTTTCTTAGCATGTTTAGCCAAGATTCTTGCAGGAGCTGTTGCATCAGTCTTGGATACTGCAATGGCGTTTGTGCCATGCAGATGTTCTTTCAGACATTCGCACTCTGTTCCCTCGAACGCAAAGTTCATCATTGTGTTTTTGTATACTTTGTATACAACACCTGCTTCTCTTAACTCTTTACGAAGAGCGGTATCCTCTTCTACCGTTAAGCCGCTGTAGTTAACCAGAACTACGCACTGTGCGTCTTTGATGTTTTCTGCAATTTCCTGGATGATTGGCTGTTTCAGTTCAACTTTTGCCATGAACGGTGCACCTCCTTATTTATTTTGTGTACACGCTTTCGGATAAAAAAATAAAAGTCCCTGTGCCAAAGCATAGAGACTCAATAACATTCTTGTAGTATAAGAACTATCTCTCCTCGGTGGGTGAATCACTCTTTATGCCCTGCGGCACCCACTGTCTTCGGCGTGATACTAGCTGATTATAGCATCGGATTAGATGCTTGTCAATATTTTTTTAATTTTTTAGTTTTAAAAACGCCCCGAAAGTCTCTCGACTCTCAGGGCACTTCTTTTGATATAATTGCTATCTATTAAACTAATTTCAATGGATTAACTTTTACACCAGGTCCCATAGTAGGAGCGATCGCAACGCTCTTTAAGTATGTTCCCTTCAGTGAGCTTGGTTTAGCTTTGTTAATCGCATCGATCAGCGTCTGGAAGTTGTCGCTTAACTGTTCTTCTGTGAAAGAAGCTTTTCCGATCGGCACGTGAATAATGTTAGCTCTATCAAGACGATACTCTACTTTACCAGCTTTGATATCGTTAATAGCTTTTGTTACGTCCATGGTAACTGTACCGGATTTTGGGTTAGGCATTAAGCCTTTTGGTCCAAGTACACGACCCAGACGACCAACAACACCCATCATATCAGGTGTAGCTACAACTACATCGAAATCAAGCCATCCTTCGTTCTGAATCTTCGGAATCAGTTCCTCTGCTCCAACGAAATCTGCTCCTGCTGCTTCAGCCTCTGCTGCTTTTGCATCCTTTGCAAATACCAATACGCGAACTTTTTTACCAGTTCCGTGAGGCAGAACTACTGCGCCACGAACCTGCTGATCTGCATGACGTCCATCACATCCTGTTCTGATGTGAGCTTCGATTGTCTCGTCGAATTTAGCCACTGCAACTTTCTTTACAACGCTGATAGCTTCGGCAGGGTCATATAATGTTGTACGGTCTACGTTCTTGGCAACCTCTAAATATTTCTTTCCTCGCTTCATAATCCTACTCCTCCACTGTGATTCCCATACTTCTTGCAGTACCAGCAATCATACTCATAGCTGCTTCCAGGGAACCTGCATTCAAATCTTTCATTTTCAGCTCAGCAATCTCCTGAATCTGAGCTTTAGTTACGCTGGCTACTTTGGTCTTGTTTGGAACACCTGAACCAGATTTGATGTTAGCGGCTTTCTTCAGTAATACTGCAGCCGGCGGAGTCTTTGTGATGAAGCTGAAGCTTCTGTCTGCATAAACAGTGATAACTACAGGAATGATCATGTCTCCCTGATCTGCTGTTCTAGCATTGAACTCTTTTGTAAACTGAACGATATTTACACCGTGCTGACCAAGAGCTGGTCCAACCGGTGGTGCTGGTGTTGCTTTACCAGCAGGAATCTGTAACTTGATATAACCTACTACTTTCTTTGCCATTTTTAGGCACCTCCTTGTGGTAATTACGGGGGGAATCCCTCCCACTTTTTTGCGAACTACTTAATCATTTAAATTAAACTTGTTTTACATCTGCGAAACCAATTTCTACCGGCGTTTCGCGGCCGAACAGCTCAACACTAATCGTGACAGTCTGTTTTTGCGGGTTCACACTCTGGACTACTCCATCCATGTTTGCCCAAGGTCCGGCAGTTACCTGAACGGTATCACCTTCTGCAAAATTGACATCGACTTTCTTGCTGACCAGCTGAATGCCCAGGTCTTTCATCTCTTGTTCTGTCAAAGGTACAGGTTTGGATCCGGGTCCTACGAAGCCGGTCACACCTCTGGTGTTGCGAACTACGTACCATGTATCGTCGTTCATAATCATATATAGCAGAACATATCCTGGAAATAATTTCTTCTGTACCACTTTCTCGGCACCGTTCTTCATTTCCACCACGTCCTGCAGAGGTACGCAGACCTCCAGAATCTGATCCTCTAAGTGTCTGTTTTCGATTGTCTTCTCAATGTTAGCTTTCACTTTGTTCTCATATCCTGAATAGGTATGAGCCACATACCATCTTGCTTCTTCTGACATACAATCACCTTTGTCCTTATTTCATTAAAAGATTAATTCCTTCCAATACAGCCGCATCCAGCACAGAAATCAATACTGCCAAAATAGCGGTAATGACCACTACCGCTACTGTCTGCTTAATCAGATCGTCGCGGCCTGTCCAGATAATCTTCTTGAATTCTGACTGAAGTCCCTGAAACCATGATTTTTTCTGAGTCTTCTCAGATTTTGTCTTTTCTGCCATACTTACCTTACCTCGCACTTAGCCAATTACTTAGTTTCCTTGTGCAGTGTATGTGTTCTACAGAATTTACAATACTTCTTGGTCTCAAGACGTTCCGGATGGTTCTTCTTTTCCTTAGTCGTATTGTAGTTACGCTGTTTACACTCTGTACATGCCAATGTGATTCTTACGCGCACAACTTCCACCTCCACTGTTATTCATTTTTACCTTAATGTTTCTAAACTTCCAGTATCAATAATACTGACACATAAAGGCATGGTCACATGCCTTTCTCACAGCTTTATGGGAAAGCTGGTTTTAGGCATAAAAAAAAAGACCTACTTCCATGTCGCTTTTGTATTCTAACATAGAGAGACATAGAAGTCAAGACTTTTATCACAGCCCTTTTTATTTCAGTTTTTATTAGGTTACTGTTCACGCGGGACAGTGGTGCGTGAACAGTAACTTTTATTAACTTTTCTCATGAAGTCCGTTTTCTGAAAATAACCAGCTTGCTGAAAACGAAGTTCAAAACGATTACAAGACCATTCGATGCCATTTTCATCAGAATATCCGGCCAGCCAAGCGCATCCACCGTCACATACATGACCGCCATGTCCAAAGTCCCTGTGGCAACGCGGCAGACCACAAAGGAAACCATCTCCCGGAAAAGTTCCTTTAGTCCCCAGGATTTACTCTCAAACACCCAGATCTTATTGGTCACATAGGCCCATGTCACAGCCGTTACCCAGGCAGCCACATTGCTGGGAACAGTCTCCAGATGAAGGAGTCTGCTGCAGCCTGCATAAGTAATCACATTGATGGCTGTGGTGCATCCTCCGAAAAACACATACAAGAGAAAGCTTCTGTACTTCTGAAACATTTTCTCAATATATTGATCGTAAAATTTTCTCAACTCATAAATTCCTCATAAGCAGCCAGTACTTCCTCCGTATCCCCCTGCATCTTCACTTCTCCGTCGTGAAGCCAGAGAATACTGGTACACAGCTTTCTCAAAGTCTGAGAGCTGTGAGAAACGATCAGAACAGTTCTGTCTTCCTTAGAAATCAATTCTTTCATTTTATTATAGCTTTTCTTTTTAAACTTGGCGTCACCAACACTCAGCACTTCATCGATCAGCATAATATCTGATTCCAGAATGGCAGTAATGGCAAAAGCAAGCTTAGAGTGCATACCACTGGAATAAGTCTTTACCGGCATGTCAATAAACTTGCCAAGGCCTGCAAACTCAATAATCTCGTCCATCTTAGCACGGACCTGCTCCTCAGAAAATCCCAAAAGCATTCCTGACAGCAAGATATTCTCACGGCCGGAGAGCTTTTTCTGAAAGCCCACACCAATGGAAAGCAAAGATACGGATTTTCCGTGTAGATCAATAGTTCCCTCATCAGGCGAAAAGATTCCCGCAATGGCGCGGAGCATAGTGGACTTCCCGCTTCCGTTCTTACCCACGATTCCCAGAATCTCTCCTTCCGGTACGGAAAAGCTGACGCCCCGCACGGCTTCATGAACTTCTGCTTTTGCCTTCTTAAAGTGAAGCAAACTTCTTTTAATAGAGAAGGATTTCAGACAACGATAGCTAATGCGCAGATCCTTCACATCAATCGCAATTTTCTGACCCATATTACATCACCTTCACATAACTGTTTTCATATTTATAGATGGTCTTGATTCCAGCCACACACAAAGTCACTGCCACAAGCCCCCACAGAATAAGCATTTTCCGATGAGGCGTACTGGAATACAGCATACACAGCCTTCCCGATTCAATCAACATGGAAACAGGATTCAGCTCCAGAAGGATTGTCCTGTAAGGATCGCTTAGTCTGTCACTGATGGAATAAAAGATACCCGACATATAAAACATCAGTCTGAGCACCACATTCATCACATTGTATAAGTCATCCACAAATACGCCGAAATGGAGCATAAAGCAGCAAACCCCGAAAGTCATAAGGGCCAGCTCAATCAGCACCGGTATCATATACAAAATATTCCAGGTTACAGGAACTCTGTAGATCACCATCATCACCAACACCAGCGCAAAGGAAACCATCATCTTAAATCCATTCACCATCATCTTCTGTAAAATCAGAATGAACTTGGGAATATACACCTTGGATACAATCGCACTGTTGTTACGGATAATTTTCACACTTCCAATTACTGTCTTATTGAAAAAGCTCCACATGGTCAGTCCCACAAAGACAAACACAGGAAAATACTGCACCTTACTCCGAAACACAATAACAGCAATAAAAGTATACACCATCATAAACAGCAACGGATCTAAAACCCACCAAAGCCAGTTCAGATAAGAACTGGCCACTTCCGCCTTCAGATCTGACTTGGCGGAGTATTTTGCATAACTAAAATATTTTTTCAGGTCAATATAAAACTGTTTCATTTATCTTCTGACAACTCCCTATTTCTTATTCAAATCTTTTTTAATCTGTGTAGTAGAAATTTCAGGGGTACGGGACAGATATACAACTTCGCATCCTTCTTCTTTCAGGAAATCAAATTTTCCCGTCCAGTCGTCGCCAATTACAAAAGTATCCACATGATATTCCTTTACATCAGTACACTTCTGCTCCCAGTTTTCCTCTGGAATTACCAGATCCACATAACGGATAGCCTCCAGAAGCTGTTTTCTCTCTTCGTAAGTAAAATAACACTTTTTCTGCTTTTCTCTCCAGTTAAACTCATCGGTAGACAAAGCTACAATCAAATAATCACCCAGCTGCTTGGCACGACGCAGTAAGTTGATGTGGCCATAATGCAGAAGGTCAAAGGTTCCATAAGTTATTACTCGTCTCATACGTTTTCTCCCTGTATCCACCTGTTGATCAGGCTTACTTCAACAGTATCTTAACACAATCTCAGCTACTATAACACAAAAAATTTTCCATTTCAATAATTTGTCCAGCTTTATCACAAATACTTTAACACGCCATGGACTGCATAGGAAACAAAGTAAAGGCAGCTTCTTCCCAGTGAATATCCCATATAACGATACACCTGAAAGGTCATCCTGGCTGACTTTAACTTGTTTCTGGATTTTCCGCCTTCACTGAGGCGGCACTTTAAATAGGGCCGATTCAGCCCTGCACACCAGCCATACTTTTTCAATACTTTCAGCCAGGTAATATAGTCTTCATGGCTTTGATCATAACACATTGGAAATTCCAGCGCCACTTCCCTTCGCATTACTACAGAAGAACAGTTAATGCTGTTATGTTTTAGAAGCTCCTGGTAGGTCACCCTGTCTTTGACGGAAATTGTCTTTCCCATAGATGTGCCATCCGGCTTCATCAGCTCTCTGCCGGTGGAACACATAACCGCCCCAGTTTTTTCAAGAAGCTTCAGCTGCTCAGCCAGCTTCCTTTTATCCCACCAGTCATCCGCATCCAGATAAGCAATGTAAGCCCCTCTGGCTTCCCGAACTCCACGATTACGGGATTCTGCTGCCCCCTGGTTATATTCATTGCGAAGATAACGGAAATTCGGCAGATTCTCATAAGTTTGCAACACCTCTCTCGTGCCATCTGCGGAAGCATCGTCCACCACAATCACCTCCAAGGGCACCTGCTGTGCCAACACTGAATCCACAGCCTGACGGATATATTTCTCAGCACAGTAAGCTGGCATGATCACCGATACCACAGGAACAGATTTCTCTGTTGATTTTATCATAGAATTATTCCCCTTTACCTTCCTGCTGTTCCCCGGCATTTTCACCGGAATCCAAAAGAGCGTTCACCTGTTCATCGTTAACTCCCTCAGAGGTTTCCTTCTGAAAGAGAATTTTAACTGTCATAAGCATCAGCTTCAAGTCCAGAAGCAAAGAATAATTCTCAATATAGAAAAGATCCAGTTTCAGTTTATCATAAGGCGTCGTGTTGTATTTACCATAAACCTGAGCATAGCCGGTAAGCCCCGCCTTTACCTTAAGGCGATAGTAGAACTCTGGAATCTCTCTCTGGTACTCTCTCAGAATCTCCTTACGCTCCGGTCTTGGGCCCACCAGAGACATGTCGCCTTTGAGCACATTGAAAAGCTGAGGAAGCTCGTCAAAATGAAGATTTCTCAATACTTTGCCCACGGGTGTAATTCTGGAATCGTGCTTGGAGGCCAGTCTTGCGCCATATTTTTCAGAATCTACACACATGCTGCGGAATTTAAAAATCCGAAAAGCCTTACCATTATAAGTAAGACGCTCCTGACGATAGAACACCGGTCCTCTGTCATAAGCTTTCACCGCAATGGCACAAATCAGCATAATCGGTGAAGCGATTACAATTCCAACCAAAGACACCACAATGTCAATAAGGCGCTTCACCATCATCTGCTCCGCAGACAGTCCCATATTTCTGGATACCAGAAGAGGTGTGTCAAACAGATGAATCCGGTCTGTACCAGTAAGAATCACATCGGAAATCTTGGGAGTCACATAACAACGAATCGAATGGGCAAAGCAATGCTTCAAATACCTGTTTCGAGTCTCGGAAGGAAGATCCCAGATAATCACAGCCTCATAATCATGCATCATCTTATAAATTTCCTTCTCGCCAACGCTTACGTGAACCTTGCCGCCAATATCATACTTATCTCTTCTGGAATTCATTTTGCGAATCAATTCATCCGGTTTCCTGTCTCCATAGATTACCAGCATCTTTCTGGCCTTATACAAATGAGAGTAAATATATCCCGACGCAAACGTCCAGACCACAATAATCACAAAATTCACTAATGTGACCACCAGAAGAGGTATCGGATCCAAAAACCACCGGTTAATCAACGTTATCTGAAGATACGCCACCACATTGGTACAGATCATGGCCAATGTGAGAGAATAAGCAATATCCAGCTTCTTCAGATATCCCACTTTCAATCCTCCATACAATCTGGAGAACAAAACAAGAATCAATCCGTACAGAGCAATCAACGCCCAGTTACCCTTATTCCAGAAAGGCTCAAATATTAAGTTGCGATAATATTCATACCATGTGTATCCAAACACCGCTGTCTGAGCCACTACAACCAGCGCTGCCAGAAAAAATACCACACTTCTCTTATACAAATCTGTTATCTTCAAGGTGTCGCCCCTTATCTTTTCATACTTTCTTTCATTTTGTGCTTTCTATATTTACGCTTGTTACGAATTCTGACAACAGTCAGATAGATCATGCTCATAGGAATACATGCCCCGAAAGCTCCCGCCAGAATCACAAACGGCAGGTACTTCCACTGATAAACAACCACAACATCATGTCCTTTTTGCATATTCTCAAAGGTGTAACTGTTCAATGTCTTTTCTGTATCCACTGTGGTGAACCATTCTCCGTCTACCTTCATGTATGCCATCTGATAATCTTTCTTTGGCTTATAACTTACGGTATAATTCTCATCCCGGTAAACCTTAGGATTTGTAGCGGTAATCTCGCCATTGTAAACCTGCGTGGATACCACAAAAGATGGAATTTCCTTAAAGGACACCTCTACAGAGTGGGGTCCCTGAATAAACTCAAAGGTATATTGATTCTTATACTTCTCGCCATCCACTTCTTCGCCGTCTACCATCACCTTATCAATCTCATAATGAAGATCCGGTTCGTAGTGAATGGTTACATCTTCATCTCTTCGAATCAGCTGAGATGCGTCAATGGTACCATTGGTAACTGCTGTGAGAATATCGAACTTGGGAATCTCTGTAAATCTGACCCAGATGCTGTGATCATTTTGAATATTACCAAAAGTATAACTGTCAGGATACTCCTTGATATCTATTTCCTGTCCATCCACCTGCAATTGCTTCAGCTCATAATCTTCCGTACAGCTATATTCCACTTTATAGTCCATACCCATATCCACATCGCCCCGGGTAGGCGTAATCTCGCCATTCTCCGCTGAGGTAGTTACTGTATAGATAATCGGTACATAGGTATTATATAATGCCATCCGCTTTGTACCAGACATGGCAACGGCCAGAACGATCTCCCCTGCATCAGACTGACAGATGGACTCCAATTCGTAAATAGCTCCGGCACCCGGCGCATATACCGAATAAGAACCCAGATATGCCCGCTGAGAAATGGAATACAACTGAAGTCTCGGATTATCGGGATCATCTCTCATCCATGGAACACTGATAATAAAATCACCGGACACACAGAAGTCCTGAAACAAATTTCCAAGTGACTGATTTCCCTCAAACAACGTATCAATATAATTAAACTCTGAATCATACAACAGGAATTCATAATTTCTCTGGCGTGTGGTCTGTATAACAAATTGATTGCTGCCATCCACATACTCAATACTTGCCGCATTCCAGCTTCCGTCTGAAATATAAATTCTTCTCTTAAACTTCAGGGAATCTGCATCCAGAACAAAGATTGCACCCTTGTTTTCCTCTATGACACTGTTATAAGGAGCAATATAAATCTCGTTTGTCTGAGAATTATAAGTCATCCCATTACCGTGCTCATAATCCATTTCCCTTACTTCAAACAAAAATTCGTAAGACCATCGATCAAACACAGTAATCACATCGGCCTGCCCCTTTTTATTACTGTCCTGATAGCACACAACATATTTATCGGTCTCACACATTGATTGCAGCCAGTCTTTTCCTTCCACTGTCCATTCTGTAACGTAATTCCATTGAGAATTTGCAAAAACATCTGCGTTTTTAATCTGATCCGCCTTTACTGTAACGGCAAAGTACATCGAAAGACATAGAAACACAATCCAGATTAGCACTGCTGCTGATAAATTTTTATAGCTGTTATGTCTTTTCATCGTTTCCCCTTAAACTTCCACCATATCTCCCCTTCATAAATATCACATAAACCTATTACACGTCGTAATATTTCAGGGCATACTCCTCCCCCCGGAATGTATGGTCATTCCTTATGGAGTATATCACACTTACTAATTCGATGCAATTCTTGTTTCCAGTCCCCAAAGCCTACTCTCCAAAAAGCGCTTCACATTGAGCAATACTTTCACGATTTAACGCTTCATAATCTACGTCCATAGCAGGAATCTCTCTTTCAAGATACATCTTCATCCCCTGCAAAAGCCCATCCTCGCTGTCCTCCAAAAGAACTCCTCCGTGCTTCTTCAGAAAATCTCTGGGGCCATTTACATCACAGGCCATAACTGGAATGCCCAACACATCTGCCTCCAAAAGCACCAGCCCCAGCCCTTCATAGAGAGAAGACAAAAGAAACAGATCACAGGATTTTAATACAGGCATTGGATTTCTCATAGACTTTATCAGAATTATATGCTCTGCAGCCTCCATCTCTTCTGCCAGTGCACAGGTCCTCTCATACAAAGTTCCAGTTCCACCTATGATAATCAAATAGAAATCCTGATGCTCTTTCCAGAAACGATTAAAAGCCCGAATCAACCGTCCATGTCCCTTCTCATGAGAATATCTTCCGATATTGATAAACTTTCTCTCCGGTCCCTGCAGAATTTCCTGTAATCGTTCCCGGGACACCGTGGACTGAGTATTTTCATCGAAGCTTAACGGCTCCTGCGCCCGCCGCAGTACGCTCTCATAGTCGTGACAGTTTTGTATCACGTCTATATTATCTGCTCTTTTACTGATTCCAAACGTAGTATTTCGAATGTCCTCCCCCACGATTATCACATGATCATAGCCTCTATATGCATCATGAAGCAAAGCTCTGCTGGGATTTTTCTTCACTGCAGTCTCTTTCTCCATATCGTTGTGAACCCAAATCGTTTTGCTGCAGGGAGCCATCCTCAGCAATGCAATCATATAATTCTCATAACCATTATAATGTACCACATGGTCAAATTTCACACTGCCAAAATGCTTCGTCCACTCTCTGGTATAAGCCCGACAAAGTCTTCCTCCAACGCCCAGGGAAGTAATCCCCCATCTCAGATAACACATCTGGGCAATGGCAGTGATCACATCCAGATTCATCTCACTGGCAATGGGATAGATTCCCACATCTGATGGAATTCTCTCCAACCGCTCCGGAGCCCTTTCCAGTGAAATTTTCCGGAAAGATATATAGTAATTATATTTTTTGCGATCCAGACGGGCCATCATACTGCAGAAGGCTGTAGTGATTCCATTCTGGTCCAGGTCTCCGGCATAAATTAGCACATTTTTCTTTCCGTTTCTATTACTCTCCGGCTTATACGTCCGACACACAGGCTGTTTCAAAAAAACATGACGGCAGATTTTTTCAGTGGCATCTGCGCCTTCATAAGTACAATATTTATTCAAAAACGCCCGATTCACTCCACTGGCAGACAAGTTCAGACTGGTCGCCACTTCTTCAGGCGTCCTCGCCAGATCAAAGGGATACTCCAAAATATCCTCATACATTCCCCGCTGCCCGTGATACTCTCCGCTGTCATAAGCAAACAAAACAATCCTTCTTCCCGTATTGGCAAAATCATACATCACGCTGGAATAGTCTGTGATTAACACATCACAGGCATTAAGTACATCATAAGTATCATAATCCCTGGGAAAGGGCCGGATATGGTTATACCCTTCAATATCCAGAAAACGCTCCACAAAGGGATGAAGCTTTACAAGAAGAACCTGATTCTCCTTCAAAAGATGGTCCAATGTGTTCAGGTGTTCTTTCGTCACAGCCAGGGCCTCATCGTAATCCACCCGATCTGCTTTACCCCGGAAGGTGGGCATGTAGATACTCAGCTGGCAGGAACCATAGCCCATTTTTTCCTTTAACGTCCTGCCCTTTTTTTCATCAAAAAAAATACAGTTTCTGGGATATCCCTCCCTTAATATGGTGCCCCGATACAGCTCAGATAACATATAAGCCCCTGACATTTTTTCTTCCATATAGCGATTGGGAAATACCAGATAATCCGCCATCAGCAGATTACGCATGACATTTCCCATACTATATCTCTCTCCCTCATTATCCCGTCCCATTCGCTTTAAAGGAGTCCCATGCCACAAATTCAAATATACTTGATTCTCCTTCTTGATAAAACGCCCTGGAAATGTAGTATCATTTACCAGATACCCCGCCGTAGACAGGTGAAAATAATAAGACAGACTTCCAACATTTATAAACTTATCCACTGAAACCCCATAGTGACGCAGCTTCTTTTCCACAGCCTCCCGACTATTTCTGTGGACAGCCAGTACCTTTTTGAAGCTTCCATATTCCGGCTTGTTCAGCTCCTGACATATGGCAAAAATATTGCTCTCCAACGCTTTTCCGCTTCTGGATTCCAATAGAATCTCCCGGGGATTTACTTTCTCTCTCTCGTAAAATGTATTATACAAAGGATACCAGGTACCGCTTTTTAATTTCTTCAACACTTTATTCCAAACAGCCATAGTTCTCTCCCGTTCTCACTTTCCTTCTTTCTCACGGATCCTCTCCAGAATATTCTCTGTAATAGCCTGACAGCATATACCATTAACCTGATTAAAATACCGGTTGCATTGTCTTCTATGCTTTCGGAAATCATCCCTGCCTACTGAAAATTCTTCTATATAATATAGAAACTCTTCCTGAGTTGACGGCTTGGGACCCGGAGTAACCTTGTCATAGGAATAGTTCATACCCCGGTCCCTCAAGTACTCTTCTTTATCATAAGGCAAAAACAGCATGGGGCGATCCAAAAGCAGATAATCCAGATAAATACTGGAATAATCTGTGATCAGAAGATCAAAGCATCCCATCCATTGAGCAATGTCGTCAATCACATCTTCATTGATAAAATGAACATGACTGCTTAAAAATTGGGTCTCATCCACACGCTCTTCTAAATGCATCCGGATACATATATGACATTTTTTCTCCTTTAGAAATTCTTCTATTCTCTCTTTATCATAATCCGGGAAAGGAAACAGCCTTGTGGAACCAGAATCACGATAAGTAGGTGCATAAAGAATCATGGTTTCCCCATCTTCTTCTAAAATTCCAGCTTTCTTCATCAACTCTTCTCTGGAATATCCCTCCAGGATGGCATCGTTACGCGGCTGCCCCCAAACCCTGATCTTATCTTCAGAGACGCCAAAGCTTCTGGCCATAATCGGAATCAATTTCTCGCTGGTAGTCAAAATATCCGTATATTTTCGGGAAAAAATACGCTTGAAATACATTCTTTGTATAATTCCGAAATGTTCCTCCATCAACACAATTTTCTTCAATGGAATTCCATGCCAGAGATTTACCACAATCCGATCCGAACGACCAGACCACTCATAAGCAGGTAAGCCGGCAGAAGTAAACCATACCCCTGCCTCCAAAACCTGCACAAGTCCCTCTTTACTCTGAGCGTCAATAAAATATTCTGCTCCATATTTTTCTGCCAGATGTTCCCGCTTCTTCTGATCATTGATTACAAACAGGGAACGAACCTGCGGCAGATGTTCCTTCGCAAAAAGAAACAGATATTTAGAATTATAATTAAAATTGTTATTATCCACAGAAGAGAAAATCCACGTATTGTAGTCTAATCTTCCCCGTGCTGTCTCTTATACACATCTGACGCTGCCGACGA